>CAZOHN010000078.1:0-14736 GCA_964579325.1 uncultured Rhodobacterales bacterium | reverse complement strand
AACTTCAGCTCCTGGACATAGGCCGAGGGCATCTGGGTATCGAGGCTGCGGATCGACAGGAACAGCGCCACATCCGCCCGCCCCGCGAGGCTCGCGAGAAGCGGCGCGATCCGGTCCGCCGCCGGATAGATCGGCGTGGCAAAGACATGCTGCGACCCCCCGAGGAACTTCTCCTCGGACAGCACCATCGTCCCCCCGCCATGCCGGTGCGGGTCGAGGTGGTCGGCCATCAGCCCCTGCACCGTCCGCCCCCGCAGGAACGGCACCCGCGTCGCCACCCGCCGCGCCCCCAGCGCCTTGGCGAGCCCGGTCTGCCGGACCACGTCGTTCGGCACGAAGTCGATCCCCCGCGCCCGCAACTGCGGCTGCATCCGCGCCAGCATCTCCTGGACATGCGTCGTCGCCGTCTTGTGCGCCCCGAGATGAATCCGCCAGGTGCGGACCGCGTCCACTGCCATCGTCCTTGCTCCGCTCTGGATCTTGCCGGTGGCGCCTTTCCGCCATGCACCTGAGTTAACCATGTTTGGGGCAATTGGGAACCCGGCAAGCCTCTTCCCGCTTACCCTGTGCTGCCTTTGCAGTCGCACTTCCGCGGAAATTCCCCTATGGTCGCGCGCGATCTAAACAGGACGTTTTGCGGGAGTTTCCATGACCATCACGGCGCAATCGGGCCCGCGCGGCGGCCTTCCGGGAGGGCTTGCCCTCAACCCGGCCGGCATGGCCTGGTTCGCGCTCGCGATCCTCTCGGCCCTGCCGCTGTTCTGGATCGGCTTCGCCGGCCTCGCGGACGCCTGGGTGCGCCCCGAATACAGCCACGGGCCCATCATCCCGCTCCTCTCCTTCTACATGTTCCTGCGCGAGATGAAGGAGGTTCCGCCGCCTCAGGCTGCGGTGACCGACCGCTGGCCCGGCGTGATCCTGATCGCCGCGGGCCTTGCCCTGGCGATCCTCGGCAATCTGGTGCGGATCGACGATCTGGTATTCTATGCCCTGATCATCTGGATCGGCGGGCTGGTGCTGACGGTCTTCGGCGCCCGACGCGGCATCTTCTTCTGGCCCTCGGTGCTGCACCTCGTCTTCATGCTGCCGCTGCCTCAGTTCATCTACTGGCAGGTCAACACCACGCTCCAGGTCATCTCCTCCGAGATCGGCGTGGCGCTCGTGCGGGCCATGGGCGTGCCGGTCTTTCTCGAGGGCAACGTGATCGACCTCGGGGTCTACAAGCTCCAGGTCGCCGAGGCCTGTTCGGGCTTGCGCTATCTCTTTCCGATCATGAGCTTTTCCTATGTCTTCGCCGTGCTCTACCGCGGCCCGCGCTGGCACAAGGCGGTGCTCCTGCTCTCGGCGGTGCCGATCGCGGTCCTGATGAATTCCTTCCGCATCGGCGTGATCGGCGTCATGGTCGACCGCTACGGGATCGAGCATGCCGAAGGGTTCCTGCACTTCTTCGAAGGCTGGATCATCTTCATTTCCTGCATCGCGATCCTCTTCGGGATGGTGATCGCCATGCAGCGCTTCTCGGGCGACCGCCGCCCGCTCGGGGATGCCATCGAGATGGACTTCACCGGCCTCGGCGCCCAGTTCGCCCGGGTGACCACCATCACCCCGTCCCGCGCCCTGATCGCCGCGGTCCTGACCACGGCAGCCCTCTCGACCGCCTGGATCCTGTCGCCGGAGCGGCCCGCAGGCGTGGTGGACCGCGATCCCTACAGCCTCTTCCCGCGCGAACTCGCCGGCTGGTCCGGCGTGGCAAGCGCGCTCGACCCCAATGTCGAGGAGACGCTCGGCGCGGACGACTATCTCGCCGCCTTCTACCGCCACCCGGACGAGGCCCAGCCGGTGGACCTCTTCCTGAGCTTCTACGCGAGCCAGACCGAGGGCGAGGCGATCCATTCGCCGGAAGTCTGCCTGCCGAGCGCCGGCTGGGAAGTCGCCTCCATCCGCCCGGTCGAGATCGATCTGCCCGGAACGGCCTTCGGCACCTTCAAGGTCAACCGCGCCGTCATCCAGAAAGGCCTCGAGAAGCAGCTCGTCTACTACTGGTTCGAGGGCCGGGGCCGGCGGATCACCAACGACTTCGCCGCCAAGTTCCATACCATGGCCGACAGCATGACGCTGGGCCGGACCGACGGCGGGCTGGTGCGGGTGATCACCCCGGTGGACGAAGCCGGCGAAGCCGCGGCGGATGCCCGCCTGCAGGCCTTCCTCGCCGTCGCGGTCGACCGCCTGCCCCGCTTCCTGCCGGAGTGAAACGGCGCTAAGGGAAAAGCCGCCCCTTGCGCCGCGAAGGACCGCCCTTGCCCGACCAGCCGCCCCGCGTCTCGATCCTCGTGATCAGCTACAACACGCTCGAGATGACCCGCGCCTGCCTCGCGAGCGTGGCCGCCGAGACGCAGGTCCCCCACGAAGTGATCCTGCTCGACAACGCCTCGCCCGACGGCTCCGCCGAAGCCCTCGGCGCCGCCTTCCCGGGGATGCGGCTGATCGCGAGCCCGGAGAACCTCGGCTTTGCGCGGGGCAACAACGTGGCGGCCCGCGAAGCGAAAGGCGCGTACCTGTTGCTGCTCAACCCCGATACCGTGGTGCTCGACGGGGCCATCGACCGGCTTCTCGCCTTTGCCGAGCGCTCCCCGCGGGCGGGCATCTGGGGCGGGCGCACCGTCTTCGCCGACGGGCGGCTCAACCCCATGTCGGTCTTCGGCGACCAGACCCTCTGGAGCCTTCTCTGTCACGCTTCCGGCCTTTCGGCGGCCTTTCGCGGCAGCGCCACGTTCAACCCCGAACTCTACGGCGCCTGGGCCCGCGACAGCGAGCGCGACGTGGATGTGGTGCAAGGCTGCTTCCTGCTGATCCGCCGCGATCTGTGGGACCGCCTCGGCGGGTTCGACCTCACCTATGTGATGTACGGCGAGGAAGCCGACCTCTGCCGGCGCGCCCGCGCCTTGGGCCATCAGCCGCGCATGACGCCCGAGGCCACGATCATCCACCACGCCGGCGCCGCGTCGCGCCTGCGCTCGGACAAGCAGGCGCTGGTGCTCCAGGCCCGCGTGACCCTCGCCCGCCGCCATTTGCCCGCCTGGCAGCGCCCGCTGGCGCTCGCTCTCCTGCGCAGCTGGCCGCTCAGCCGGCGGATCGGCGGGCGGCTGCTCGCGCGCCTCACCGGAGCCGCGCGGTTTCGCGAGACCGCCGCGCATTGGGACCGGGTCTGGGCAGCGCGGGCGACCTGGGCGGCGGGCTTTCCCGACATCCCCCATCCGGAGGCCCCTGCCCCATGACCGACACGCCCCGCCCGAACCTCTTCGTCGTCGGCGACGCGAAATGCGGCACTTCCAGCTTCTACCGCCTGCTCCAGCTCACGCCCGGAGTGGGCACCTCGCGGACGCGCAAGGAACTGCATTTCTTCTCCGAGCCGGAAATCATGGCGAACCTCGCCGGCCCGGGGGACGACCGCATCCCGCCGGCGATCCTGCACTCGGAGGCCGAGTATCTCGCCGAATACGCCCATGTGCCGCCCGGCACCGCCGTCATCGCCGATGTCTCGCCGAGCTACCTGCAGAACCCGCCCGCCGCCGCGCGCATCCGCGCTTTCGCGCCGGAAGCGAAAATCCTCATCCTGCTGCGCGAGCCCGCGGCCAAGGTCTTTTCGCAGTATACGCATCTGTGGGGGGAAGGGCGCGAGACGCTGCCTTTCGAGGACGTTTTCGACAAGAGCCTCGAGCGCCGTGCGGCGGGTTTTTCCACGATGTTCGATTACGACGCCGGCGGGCGCTATGCTGATGCCGTCGAGCGGTACTTCACCTTGTTTGGTCGCGATCGCGTGATGGTTCAACTCTTCGAGGAGCTGTTCGGACCGGAAGAAGCAGCGCGCCACGACGTCGAAGCCTTCCTCGGGATCGAGCTGCCCGCAGGCCCTCCCCCGAAACTGAATGTGAGTGGACGATTGAAATCGCCCCTGATGTCCGCCTTGCTCGAAAGATCGGCGCTACGTGATTTTCTGAGACAGGTCATGCCCGTGTCCCTGCGCACCCCACTTGGGCAAGTCCTGCGCAAATCCGCGAAAGTTGAGAAACCCGAACTCGCCCCCGCCATGCGCACGCAGCTGCGCCGCCATTTCGCCCCCGAGACGGCGCGGCTCGAAGCGCTGCTCGGGCGGCCCACCGGCTGGCCGGTCGCATAACGCCGGGAAAAGCCCGGCATTGTCCGCACCGCGGGCCGGTTCTCCTGCGGGGCACCGCCGCGCCAAGGTGACCAGAGGCTCTCCAGCATCCCGGCGATGTCGGGAGGCCGCCCGCGCGCATCCCGCAGACCATCCGCGCCTTGCCGCTCACGCTCATAGGCGGGCGGCAGAACTGACCAGGGACACAGGGACATAGCCGGCATCCCGCCCTGCGTCGTCGCGGAACCCCGCGACACCATAGCCACGATCATGCAGCCGCGACCCAGGCGCCAAATCACGCCCACACGACGGCAAGACGGCAAGACGGCAAGACGGCCTTCGCAACGATCAGTTTCAGCATTGTAAAATTATTCAAAGTTCACGAACAGGAAATTGAATCAGATTTCTCGAAAATATACGATTACTGAAATTTATAAAAGGTCAGATTATTTTTTACCCACGTGTATTTTATAGTAAACACTTATTTTATTTGTGCTTCCTATTGAGTGCAAAGACCCCTGTTCCGGAGTAGACCCATGACAAATCGCACAGTAAAGAGTGCTTCAGAACTCGCTTCTGCCCTCAAGAACGCCAGGAGCGGTGACACAATCGTATTGGAGGGCGGAAACTACGGAAAGCTCGTCCTCAACGGACGAAGCGCCGTCGATGGCATCTCTTTCGTCGCTGCGAACGCAAGCAAGCCCCCGGTGTTCTCCGAAGTCGAGCTGACGGACATGTCCGGCATTTCCTTCAAGGGCATAACCTTCAAGGGCGCGCTCAAGAATGGCTATGGGACCGGAACCGGACTTGAGGTGAAGAGCAGCTCGAACATCCACGTCGAAGACTGCGAGTTCATCGACCTCATGATCGGCGCTCTGTTCCGCACGCATTCGAAAAACGTAAGCATCGTCGACAGCACGCTGCAGGGCATTGCCGAAGACGCCATCCGCTTCTCGACCGTCGACGGCGGCCTGGCCAAAGGCAACAATGTGTCGATGCGCGCACTGCCTGGTCTCGACCACAAGGACATGATCCAGGTTGCCAACGGAGGCAGCAACATAACCCTCCGCGAAAACATCATGCAGGTCAGCGACGGAAAGACCCACGCTATCTACATGGGGAACGTCAAGGCAAAAGCCAGTCTCGACCGCGCAGACTTCTACAAGAACATTGTCGTCGAAGATAACATCATCCTCGGCGGTCAGTTGCACGGCATCTCGGCGGGCGAGGTTGACGGTCTCATCATTCGCGGCAATGTCCTGCTGCAGCATCCGGATGCCGTCTCGCAGAGGACTGTCAACATTCCCACCATCCACGTAGCCAAGGATTCGGTGAATGTGACGATCGCAAACAATGTGACCCACGAGAAACCGGCCGCTGCGGACATCAGATGGCTTGACGTCCCGACACCTGCCAAGTGGCGGATCGTCGAGAACACGATCGTGCCGACCAAGACAACCATCGAGAAGGTACTTGGATACAACCCGTTCAAGGCTGGAGCAAACGAGCCGGACCTCGGGCGCCCGACCAACCCCCCGGTTTCACCCGAAAGGCCAGAACTTCCCGACGATGTGGTGGTCAACATTCGCACCGATCGGAATGCCGATCGCAAGCCGATCGATGTCGACTTCGAGAGCGGCGACACGCTTGAGTTCCGAGGCTTTCAGGCCGGAACCTTCAAGGGGGTCTCGGGGGGCAACCCACTGGAGGTCTCTCGGCGCGGAGACGCCGTACGTCTCGACAGCGTCGAGGACATCCGCGAACTCGCCGGGGCATCCAAGGACGTCTCCGTTCGCGCCGCGGGAGACGACCTGATCCTGCGCGTTGCCCAGTCGGATGGAGCCAAGAGATTCCGACTCGAGGACATGGCGGATGACTACTTCGATCTGGCGCCGATCCGCAAGGAGACCACGGTCTTCGACGGGGCGGCAAGAGCCGGAGCCGTACGGGTCGCGACGGAAGTGGACTTTGCACATGGCGACACTATCGTCCTGCGCCACTTTGCCGAGAACACCTTCAAGGACGTCCGAGGTGGCAACCCGCTCGATGTCTGGAACAAGGGGACAGCGGTGCGGATCGACTCGGTCGAGGACCTGCGGGAACTGGTCGGAGCATCTTCAAGCGTTTCGGCCCGGGTGTCGGGCGATGATCTCATACTTCGTGTAGCTCAGCCCGGTGGCGCTCAGCGCTTCGTTTTCGAGGACATGGCGGATGCCTATGTCGAGACCGGAACCTGGCTCGTCTGAACGCGCTGCTTTCACGTCAATCGCGAGCGGACCGCCAGCATTCGGCAGACCCTGGCCCGTGAGGTTGAATGGCGCCGGATACCTCGGCGCCGACCGCGACTCTCGCCGGAGGATCGAGAAGACATGAAAGAAGGTGGGCAGCAATCGCTGCCCACCTTCGAAACGCCGTTCTTGTCCCCATGGAAAGGAACCCTCAGCCCGGAAGGGCCCGCCCGATCGATGTCTCGCCGGATCCGGCGCTCAGTACGGCTGCTCCAGGTGGCGCTGCGGCCAGATCGCGAGGTCGCGGCCCGCACCGGGGGCGGCATAGAGCGGCTGCATGACCCGCGTGCCGTTGCCACCCGAGAGGAAGACTTCGCCGGTGACCGGCGACACCTCGAGCCCGCCGTGCTGGGTGGGCGGGAAACCTCGCGTCAGGTTGCGCCAGGTCCGGCCGCCGTCCACCGTGCCCATGAGCTTGAAGGCGGTGTTGTCCAAGCTGTTCATCGCGTAGAGCACGTCCGGGAAGCGCCGGTCGATGGCGATGCTCGAGAGCGCGAACCGCCCGTCCGGCGGCGTGCCGCCGAAAGCCCCCATGAGGTTGAGATCGGTGAAAGGCCGCGTGGTGGGTGTCCCGCGCGAGAGATCCCAGCGCCGGACCGTGTGTCCGTTTGGCCCGGCCGAAAAGACGACGTCCGGATTGGTCGGATGGCAGCGGAAAGCGCCGCCTTTGCTGACCGGCAAGCCGAAGCCGAAAGGGTTCTCGAGCACGAGTTGCCAGGTCGTGCCGCGGTCGCGCGAGCGCATCAGCCGTGTATGGGTGAGGTCGATGTCCACCGCGAAGATCACTTGCCCGTCGGTGCCGTTGGAGGCGCCGAAGGTCATGCCCCAGACGGTCCATTTTTCCGGCAGCGCCGCCATCAGGCTCCAGGTCACGCCATGGTCGGCGGAGCGATAGCGGTTGGCATAGGCATAGCGCGGATCGGACGCATCGAAGCCGATGTACTGGTAGCGCCGCTCCGTGGTGCCCATCGGCAGCGTCCAGGTCTCGCCGTCGTCGCGACTGAGGCAGAGCGCCCCGGCATTGGCCTTGCCCATGCTGAGCAGCAGCGTGCGCCGCGCGGGGTCGGGATGGACCGCGCCGCCGTTCACCGTGCTGTGGCGCAAGCCGAGCTGACCCGCCCGCAACCCGGCGCGGGTGAACCACCGCCCGCGGTTGGTCGTCAGCGCGCAGCCGAAGTCCACCATGAAATAGGCGAAGCGGTCGGGATTGGCCGGGTCGAACATCTGGTCCGAGAACCAGTTGGTGAACTGCTTGCCGTTGAAATAGGCATTCGAGGGTCGCCAGGTGACGCCGCCATCGTCAGACTGGTGGTTGCGCGCCCGGCCATGCACCCAGATCCGGTCGGGGTTGTCCGGCAGCCACTGGGCATGGCCGTAGTTCTCGTCGATCGGCGCGTTGCCCCCCCCTTCGCCGGGCACCTGGGCACTGCGCGCGGCATCGGCGAAGGTGGCCCCGCCGTCCTTGGAATAGCGCAGCTGCCCGTCGTTCTTGCCGAACATCATGACCATGCGGTCGGGATTCCACGGGTTGACGAAGAGGTTGAGCGACCGGTTCTCCGCCGAACGCTGAGTCCAGCGCTGGCCTCCGTCGGTGGAGCGGAAGACCCCGCGGCTCGAGACACCCACGATCAGCGTCTGCCCATCGGGCGAGACATAGATCGTGCCGGCGACGCCGCCCGCAGGCAAGCCGCCCGCGCCCGAGAGCCGGGTGATCGACCCCGTGGCCCGGCTCGCCGCGTCGAAGCGCCAGAGCCCGCCGGTCCCGCCATAGAGGAAGACGACGTCCGGATCGGTCGGATGGCCGACCATCCGGCTCGGCGTGCCATAGGTGGCATGGGCAAGGTCGCGGACCTTGCGCCAGGTCTCGCCCGCGTCGTCCGTCATCCAGAATTCGTGGTTCCCCGGCGGTTTCTGCAGGATGCAGTACCAGCGCGCGGCATGGCCGCGGGCCCGCGTCGCCGTGGACGGCGCGTGGCAGAGCGTGTTGAACCGGCCGCGGCCGATGTTGACCGTGTTGGGGATCGCCTGGGTCCAGCTCAGCCCCCCGTCGGTGGAGCGATAGAGCCCCATGTCCGCCAGCGATCCCGGCGGAAGCGCCGCTTCGTCCCAGCGCCCGCCCGCCCCGGTGATGGCGAAGAGCCGCCGGCGGTCGAGCGGATCGCAGGCGAGCCCCACCATGAAGCGCGAATGCAGACCCTGGTTGCGCAGCGTGTTCCAGGTACGTCCATGATCAAGCGTCGCCCAGACCCCGCCCATGTCCTGAGCCATGAAGAAGACGTTCGGCTCGGCTTGGCATTGCGCGACCGCCAGCATGTACTGGCCATGGTCGCCGGCCAGGCTCGCCGCGTCGAATTCGGCCTTGGTATAGATCGGCAAGTTGCGCACCGCCGGCACGCCGGTCTGCGGCTCGGGGTCGGGGGTGGCCACGTCCTGCACTTGCCAGAGCTTGCGGTCGCTGTCGCCGGAGAACAGCGCCTCGTCCAGCGGCACGTCCGGCACGTCGCGGGTATAGCGCAGCACCAGCGGCACAGTGGCGCCGATCCGGTCGGTCACGATATGGCGCGTGACCGCCGGATTGTTGCTGCGCCAGAGCCAGCAGTTGGGAAAGTTGGTCGCGTCGGGATGCGGGATGCAAAGCTCGAAGCCGAAGCCGGGGAAATAGCCGTCCGTCGGGTCGAAGCCTGTGCGATAGACCCGCGTCGCCTCCAGGGCTGGTCCCGAGAGGATGCGGATCATCCCGACCAGCGGGGCGCCCGGCAGGATCGGATCGCGCAGGGGCTCGACGCGCCACTGCGCGGCGGTGAGCGCCGGCGGCGCCGGCTCGGTCTCTTCCGCTTCGATGGTCACGGCGAAAGCCTGCGTGGCGCTGCCGCCGGAATTCGTCGCGGTCACGCGGATCTCGGCCCCCGCGCGCGGCGCGTCGAGTGGCAGGCGGATCAGGCCGGTGGCCGGATCGATGCCCGCGCCTGCGCCGGCCACCGCAAAGACCAGAGCGGCGCCGGAGAAGAACGGGGCCACAGCGATCTCGGCGACGGCCCCTGGGGCCGCGTCGAAGACTTCCTCGGGCAGGAACCCGATGGCTTCGGGCGCGGCCTGGGTGATGGCAAGACCTGCCGTCTCGACCGCGAGGCTGCCCGCAAGGCTCACCGCCGTCACCCGGCAGGTGAGGACCGCGCGATCATCCTCGGGGCCCGGCACATAGACAGCGGCTGTGGCGCCGGGGATCTCCGCCCCGTCGCGCAGCCACTGGCACGCCGTCGCCGGCAGCGGCAGCCCGTCCCAGACGCCCGGGGTCACGCTGTGCTCGGTGCCGATCCGGCCCGTACCCATCAGCACCGGCGCGAGCAGCAGGACCGGGGGGAACGTGCGCGCGACCAGCGTCTTGCGATCGACCGAGACCGGCGACCAGGCCCCGCCCGCCGTGCCGCGATACCGCAGCCCGACATTCTCGATCCGCTCGCCTGCCACGAACAGCGGCGCCGTCTCGGCGTCCGTGCGGACGAGCCGCCAGCGTCCGGGCACGTCCGTCGCGCGGGCGGGGTCCCAGGGACCCTCGGCGCCGGTGGTCCATTCCACCTCGGCCGCCGGGGGGACGAGCCCCACTTCGACGGCTTGCCCGCCTGCGGGCAGCAGCACGGCGTCCGCCACGGTCCAGTCCGCCGCGCCGAGCGCCGTCGGCGCTTCGGTTTCCGTCTCGGAGGCCAGGAGCAGGATCTCCTTGCGATCCGCCGAAATCGGCGACCAGGGACCCGCCGGGGTCAACCGGTAGCGCAAGGCGAGGCCCGAAAAGAGCCCCGGCGCGCGCCAATGGCCCTCGGCCTCGGCCGCATGGCCCGTCAGGAGCCAGCCGCCGTCCGCGAGGCGCAAGCAGGCTTCCCAGCCAGCCGCGCTGTCGAGCGGCGCGGGCTGGTCCGTCCATTCCACTGCCACAGCTTCCCCAAGGGCGCCGCTCAGCCTGAAGATGACCGTGTGTCTCATTTCTGCTCCGTAAACTGGACGAGGCTCCAATCCGCGTCCAGCGCGGCAGGCGGAGTGCTCTCGATTGCGTGGGCAAGCGGGTGGAACTCCAGCCGCCGGATGTCGATGTCCGGGCTCACGGACAAGCGCGGGAACCCGCCGGGACCGAAGGCGCCGCCGTCGGGGACCGTCACCGGGACGGCAAGTTGCCAGTCGGGTGCCGCCATGCCTTCGGCATAGAGCCGCGCGCGCAGCTGCGCTCCGTCGATTTCGGCTTCGACCCAGGTCCACTGGCCCCAGTCCCAGCCAACGGCGCGCCAGCCGAGCATCGTCGAAGCCGTGGCGCTGCCGGTGTACTGATGCACCTGCAGCATGCGCTGGCCCGCCCCGGGTTGCGCCACATCGACCCGCAGCCCCGCGAGATCCGCCCCCTTCTGCACCAGCCGCAGCGTGAAGCTGAAAGGCCGCGCGCCGAGCGCCTCGGGATTGCCCGCCATCCAGCGGGCGAGGCAGCGATAGCGCCCGTCGCCTTCCGCGCCGGCCCAGCGGCTGTGGACGCGCGTCTTGAGCGGCGGGACCAGCCGCGCGAAGCCGGCCGGATCATGGGTCCAGGCCGGCTGATCGGGATCGAACGGAAAGACCACATCGCCAAGCAGCGCGGGATCGGCGAAATCCGCCGTCCGGCGGCGCAGGCTCACCGTGAACGTCTGCGCCGCGGCCCCTGCGGCGTTCTGGGCGAGGAGCACCACGCGGGCGCGATCGAGCGGCCGGTCGCGCGGGATGACCACCAGCCCCGAGCCGGGGTGCACGAACACGCCTTCGGGCGCTTCGGCGAGCGCATAGGTAAGCGCTTCGCCGGCAAAGCCGGCCTGGCCGGACAGGCTGGCCGTCCCGGTCCCGAGCGCGAAGACCGCATCGGCGATCTGCCCCAGAGCCACCGGCGGCGCGAGGGGCCGCTCGGCCCCGATGTCGGGACCAGTGTCGGGCAGCGCTTCCGGCGCAATACGGACTGTCAGGCGAAAGCGCGCCACGGCCGTGCCGACCGTGTTGCTGGCCGTGACCACGACCTCCGCCCCGTCGCTCGGCAAGTCGGTCAGCAAGGTCAGCGCGCCGGTCGCGGGATCGATGGCGACGCCAGGCCCGGTGGCACTGTAGGCCAGCCCGGCGCCGGAGAAATAAGGAGAGAGGGTCACGACATGGGTTCCTGACGCTTGAAGGAGGAAAAGATCCGGCAGGGCCACGAGGACCGCCGGGCGGGCGGGGAGTGCAACCGCAGGCGGCACCGCCCCGGCTTCGAGCCCCGTGCCGAGCGAAAGCCCCGTCCTCACCACAACCCGACCAGATCGCCGGCTGTGGTGCCGCTCGCGAGCAGCCGGACGATGCGCAAAGGCAGGACGCTGCCCGGCTGGACATTGGCCAGCCGCACCACCGCACCTGACAGGACCTCGACGACGACGTCGCCGCCGGTCCCGACATAGAGCGCGCGCGTGACATGCGGCAGGCGGGCGGTATCGTCGGGCGCGAGGGCGGCGGCCGCTTCGGGTGGCGAGATCAGGCTGCGAGTATGGCTGCGAAAACTGTCCGTGGTCATGGCGTCCCGTGGTCTGGCCAGCGGCCCGGGACGCAAGGCAGGAAGGACGGACGGCCGAAGGCCGCAACCGCCCCGCCGATCGCCGGGCCTGCTCGCGGTCTGAAGGCGGAAGGCCCGCGCGCCCGGCCAAGCCGGGAGGCGGCACTGGCGGGGTTCTACCGCAAAGCCGCGCGCGGGACTACCCGCAGCCCCCAGCCGTGCGGCCCGCGCCAGCCCGCGGCAACACCCCGCCTCTTTCCGCGCGCGAAATCCCCGCTATGCTCCGCCCTCCCCTGCCCGGAGACCCTGCCCCCGTGATCCCGCCGCTGCTCGCTGTCTTCTTCTTCGCCGCAGCCCCCGCAGAGGCGCAGGAGGCCGCCCCGGCGCCGCGCCCGACGGCGACAGCACCGGACGGCGCAGCGGAGGCGCCGACGCAAGCCGATCCCGCCGCCGAAGCCGCGCTCTTCGCCTTGCCGCGCCTCGCCGAAGAGACGCGCGCCCTGTTCGGGCTGATCCAGAGCGGCGATCTCGCCGCGGCGGCGGCCCGGCTCGACGCGATGATCGCGGCGCATCCGGGCCTGGGGCTCTTGCGCGCCAACCGCGCGGCGCTCGCCATGCTCGAAGGCGCGCCGCAAGCCGCGCTCTCGGCGCTCGAAGCCGCCGTCGCCGCGGGCTTTGCCGGCATGGAGGCCGTCGCCGCCGACCCGCTCTTCGCGCCGCTGCGGGCCGAGCCGCGCTTTGCCGTCTTGCGCGCCACCGAGCCCCCTGCCCTGCCCGCACCGGTGCCGGCCCCGGTGCAGGACGGCCAGGCGCCGGTGACTGCGTCCAGCACCGCCTGGAACCCCGAGGCCGAACGGCTTGAGCCGCGCCTTGCCTGGCCCGAGGCGCCCACGGCCCCGGTGCTGCCCGCAGGCCCCAAGATCGCGGCGCTCGAGCTTCTGCGCGACCACATGCGCCGGGGCCGGGCGGCGGGGAACCACGGGGATCTCTACGACAACCGCGACCGCGGCCATTCGGCGCTCAAGCCCGAGGATCATCCGCAGCTCGCCCATGTGACCTATGCCCCGGCGGCGCGCGCCGCGGATCTCGATTACGGGCTGAACGAGAGCCTGCTCTTCGGCGCCATCACCTTGGGCAATTCCTCGACCGCGCTGACCGGCGGGCCGTTCTGGCGCAGCTTGCCGCGGCTGGCGCTCACGCGCGCGGACGGCACCGGCCCCTTGCGGCTCTGGCAGAACGCGGCCGCCAACCACCTCTATGTCTATCCCGCCCACAAGGACATGACCGACGAGACGGGCGATCTCTTCCCGGCGAACACCCCCTACATCCTCGTCTCGCGCGGCTCCTCGGGCTCGGACCAGCCGATCCTCTCGGCCCTCGTCCTCGCCCTCGCCGCCTTGCGCCCGGAGACCAAGGCGCGGCTGGCCGAGGAAGGCCTCGTGGTGCCGACGCTCCAGATGATCTTCCGCCGCTCGCTCCAGAGCGTGCGCGCGCGCGAGACCTATCTCTCGGGCGAGGCCCATCCGGCCGCCTTCGAAGGCTTCACCGTCAATGCCGCGCGCATGGTCAGCCTCGCCCAGTCCATCGCGGCGGATGCCATCCCGGCCGAAGCCCGCCTGCGCGTCGTGGAGGAGGATCTCGGCACCGAAGGCGTGGATTTCTTCGGACAGGGCCTCTCGGAAGTCTTCTTCGACACGCCGTCCGCCGTCGCCCGGGTCTGGCGCAGCCGCACGGGCCGGCGGAGCATGCTCCTCTCGGCCGAGGACAGCCGCGACGCGAACGGCCGCGACCTCGCCTTCGACTGGCGCCTCCTCCAGGGCGACCTGGAGAAGGTGACCATCGAGCCGCTGGAGGGCGGGCGGCAGGCCCGCGTCACCCTCGACTGGCACGACCCCTTCCCCATCTCCGAGGAGAACCCCCGCGTGACCGCGCGCATCGACATCGGCCTCTTCGCCAGCAATGGCGTCCACGACAGCGCGCCGGCGATCCTGAGCTGGTACTTCCCGCCCCATGAGGCGCGCCGCTATGTCCCCGGCCCCGACGGCGCACCGCGCCTCGCAGAGCTCGACCATGCCGCGCGGCCTGACACCTATGCCGATCCCATGCTGCTGCCGCGCGCGGCCTGGCGCGACGACTTCCACTACGACGAGGCCGGCACCCTGACCGGCTGGACCCGCAGCCGGCCCGGCGGTCCCACCGACAACTACACCGCCGAAGGCCGGCGCCTCCTCGCGCCGGGCCGCACCGAGGCGGTGGTCTATCCGCTCGCCCGCGCCGCCTCCGGCACCCTCGAGGTGACCGAGACCTCCGCCTTGCCCTGACCCCTGTTCCGCGCGCGGAACAGGCGCCCCCTCAGCGCTTCTGGCGCGCCGCGCGGACCCGCACGAAGGCGAGGAAGGCCGCTTCGGGACTGCGCAGCACCGGCCGGCCCGTGGCGCGCCACATGCGCCGCCATTCCGCCTCGAGCCAGTAGGGATCCATCCCCGGCGCGAGGGCGCGCACCGCCGCATGGATCTCGACATCGAGCAGCGGATCGCCGGGGCCGCCCGCATCGAGCCGCCCGCGGGCGCGCACCACCACCACGTCGCCTTCGCCCAGGAGCAGCGTGTAGTCGGGCAACCCGTCTTCCTCGACCATGTCGCGGATCATCTTGCGGAACACCCGGCGCGGACTGGTGGAGCCGGTCTTCTTCAGCAGCGTCTCGAGCCCGATCTTCCACTCCGCCTGCCGGCCGCAATGCTTGCGGGCGATCTCGTAGACCCGCC
>CAZOHN010000077.1:0-14789 GCA_964579325.1 uncultured Rhodobacterales bacterium | reverse complement strand
CTAAACAGCTCGTCCATCGCGCCGCCCTCTCCGGTGATCTCGGACAGATCCCGGGCGTGCTCGGGGTCATGCAGATGAAGGAGAGGAATGCGGTCGAGGTTCAGCGCGGTCAGGCTCTCTTCGAGGGACCGCCGGGCTCGGGCCGCGTCGAAGCGTCCGGTTTCCATGTCGCGGTCGAGCTTGGTCGAGAGCACGAAGCCCTCGGGCAGGCCTCCGCGGTCGCGGATCGCCTTGCCGATGCGCTGCTCGCTGCGCCCCGAGCCGTAGTTCCGCGAGGTATCAAGAAAGTTCACCGGGCCGTCGAAAATCGCGGCGAGGGTGGCGAGAGCGCGCTCCTCGTCGACGGCATAGCCGTAGGTGTCGGGCATGTCGCCGAGCGCGGAGGAGCCAAAGCAAAGCGGCGTGACCTCTAGCCCAGTACTGCCGATCTTGCGCTTTTCCATCTGCCTTTTCTCCTCAGATCGAGCCAGCCTCGACCATGTAGTTGTTTGCCGTGCACATCGCGGCGTCGTCCGCGGCAAGGAAGAGGACCATCCGCGCGACATGAACCGGCTCGATCAGGTCCGGCAGGCACTGCCGCCGGCGGTGCCTCTCGAGCGCCTCGGGGGTCGCCCAAAGGTCCTTCTGCCGCTCTGTCATGATCCAGCCAGGCACGACCGTGTTGACGCGGATCCGGCTCCGACCCAGGTCACGCGCCATGGAGCGGGTCAGCCCGTGAACCGCGGATTTCGCCGTGGCATAGGCCGGGAAACCGCCACCCGCTTCCCACCACGAGTTCGAGCCCATGTTGATGATCGACCCGCCACCGGCCTCGATCATGTCCGGCGCAACCGCTTGGATGGAAAAGAACATGTGTCGCAGGTTGGTCGCCATACGCTCGTCCCAGTATTCAGGGGTCACGTCTCTCCAGTCGTGTCGATCATCGCGGGCGGCGTTGTTAACCAGAACCGCAGGCCGACCCAGCCGCGCCTTGAGCGCCGCGAAGGCCGCGCGCAGAGCGTCGATGTCGCGCAGGTCACATGTCTCAAATGCGATCTCGCCTTCGGTCGACGTCACGAGGTCTTCACTGCCCCGCCTGTCGAGGTCGACGAAACCGACCCGGCTGCCTTGGGCCGCGAAAGCCCTGACGATCTCGGCGCCGATGCCCGAGGCACCCCCGGTTACGAAGACGGTACGCCCGTTCAGGCTCGGATAGCTGGCGAACGGCATCGGGCCTCCCTCTCCGGCCACTGTGGCGGCGCGGGAGTTCCCGCGCCGCCACTCTTTGCGTCGAGACCGCCCGTCAGTTGACGCAGGTGGCGATGTTGTCGTTCGTGCAGACGTCGAGCCCGGTGTAGATCGGGTCCTCCACCTGATTGCCCTCGACGATGTCCTTGAGGATGTGCATCGCCTTGTAGCCCATTTCGAAGGGGCGCTGACCGACAAGGCCGTTGCCGAGACCATCTCTGGTCTGTTCGAGCTGCATTGGCAACGTGTCGGCAACCACGATCGTCAACTCGCCGGACGCCATCTTGGCCTGGTAGGGGCCGGCGGCCTGACGATAAGCGTTGTCGAACCACTGGGTGAAGGCCCCGGTCGACAGGAATGCGGTCAGGTCGGGGTTGGCCGCGAGGATGTCGCTCATGCCCTGAACCGCAACGTTGCCGTCGTCGTTGGTGACCAGCGGGCAGCCCGAGATCTCGGTCCAGCCGCCGTCCCCTGCCAGCGCCCTGCCGGGAGGATCGCCGAGTTTCATGCCGGCCAGCGCCTCCCGCGCGCCCAGAAGACGCTCGTTGTGGTTTGCTGCGGCCGCGCCCCCCGTCTGGAGGCAGATGGTTCCGCCGTCGGGATGGCGCGCCATCACGATCTCGGCAAGGTTCCTGCCGATGTCATAGTTGAACGTGCCGACGTAGGACGCCCGAAGCCCTGCGTCTTCCGGCAACAGGTCGGAATCCCAGGTGATTACCGGGATGCCCGCGGCCTCCGCTTCCCTCAGGACCCTCGCCATTGCCGGCGCGTTCGACGGCGCCACGGCGATCCCGTCCACGCCCTTGGTGATCAGGTCCTGGACAATCTGGATCTGCTCCAGCTCGGTGTGCTCGCCCGGTCCGATATACTCGCACGTGACATCCGCCAGCTCTTCCTGAGCCTTGTAGCAGCCATCGCGCGCAAGATCGAAGAACGGGTTGTTCATCGCCTTCGGCACCAGCGCGAAGGTGTAGTCCTCGGCATGGGCCGCGCCCGCAATGCTCACGAGGGCAGTCGCTGCTAGTAGTCTCTTCATCGTTTTTCCTCCCTTAGGATTTGAAGAGTACGTGGATGGGGTTATTTTCCCCGGCGATTGCGGATCTGTTCCAGGACCACCGCAAGGATCAGGAACAACCCCACAAAGAATTGCTGCCAGAATGCCGGGATGCCGGCCAGCAGCAGCGAATTCCGGATCAATTCGACCAGCGCTGCGCCGATCGGGGGACCCAGGGCGTAGACTACGCCACCCATCAAATTGGCGCCCCCAATCACGGTAGCCGCGATGACGTTCAACTCGTAGCTTACACCCATGCCGTTGGTGGCCGAGCCGGTGTAGCCAATGAACATGAACGCAGCGAGGCCGGTACACATCGAGCAGACCATGTAGACCGAAACGAGCATCCGCTCGACGGGGATGCCGGCGAGCTTCGCCGCCTGCGCATTGCCGCCGATGGCGATAACCCAGCGGCCCCATGTCGAGTAGCGCCAGACCCACCAGAAGATCGCGGCCAGGACCATCAGAACCCAGACCACATTCGGCACCCCCAGCACGCTTCCGCCCCCGATCCAAAGAAAGAGTTCCATATCGGGGCCGAAACTGTAGATCATCTTGTTGTCGCTGAGCACCATCGAGATCGACCTCGCCATGGCGAGCATGCCGAGCGTCACGACGAATGGCGCGATCCGCAGATAGGCGATCAGCACTCCGTTTATGAAGCCGACAATGGCAGCGGTGGCCATGCAGGCCAGGAATCCCATCTCGATTCCCCAACCACTCTGCATTGTCAGGCCAAGCGTGATCGCACAGAGGCCAAGAAGTGAGCCCACCGACAGGTCGATGCCGGCAGTGCAGATCACCGCTGACATGCCGAGCGCCATGATGCCGAAGAACGCGAAGTTCCGGGTGATGTTGAACATGTTGCGCTCGGTCATGAACGCATCGGAGACGAACATCATGACGAAGCCGATGGCGAGAATTGCCATGAACACCCAGAAGGGTTGGGTGCGCATGATTGCTGCGAAGCCCGAAATCTCCTGACGGGAGGTGATGCTCTCGTCGATTGCCGCGTGGTCCAGTTTCTCCACTTCGTCCATGGGCCCGCGGCCCGGGTGACGACGGAGTTCCTGATCTGTGGGTGTTTCGGTCATGCTGCTTCGATCGCTCCGATGATCAGACCTGTGACTTCTTCGGGGCTGGTTTCCTCTACGCGCTTGTCGGCCACCTTGGTTCCGCGCCGCAGCACCGCGACACGGTCGCAGACCTCGAACACGTCGGGCATGCGGTGACTGACAAGGATCACCGCATGCCCGGTCTCCTTCAGCCGTTTGATCAGAGCGAGCACTTCGGCCACCTGACGCACCGAGATGGCTGCGGTGGGCTCGTCCATCAGCACCAGCTTCGGGTCCGACAGCCGGGTCCGGGCTATTGCCACGGCCTGGCGCTGCCCGCCGGACATTCGTTGAACCAGGTCGCGCGGCCGGGTCTCGGACTTGAGCTCGGCGAACAGCTCTCCCGCCCGCCTGTACATAGCGGCATAGTCGAGCATAGAGATCGGGCCGAATTTCTTCTTCAGCTCTCGGCCAAGGTAGACGTTCGCGGCAGCAGTGAGGTTGTCGCAAAGCGCGAGGTCCTGGTAGACGATCTCGATGCCCGCCTTGCGCGCATCGATGGGCTTGTGGAATTCAACCCGCTTGCCCTCGATCCGGATCTCGCCCGACGTGGGCATGAAGTTCCCCGCGATGATCTTCATCAGCGTCGACTTGCCGGCGCCATTGTCACCCATCAGGCCGACGGCCTCGCCTGGAGCAATGGACAGGTTGACCCCGTTCAGGGCGTGAATGGCCCCAAAGCTCTTGGTCACGCTGTCCAGTTCGATCAGGTTCATGTTCCCCCCTGTCGTGTCGCCCCAATCAGGCCCGGAGTTTCTCCGCCGGTGCCGGGGCTTGTCCATCGTAGCCGCCCCAGACCGATTGGTCGAAGTGGATGACCGAGCCCGTCAACATGCCGCTGTCCTCCGATGCCATCCACAAGACCGCGCGTGCGACCTCCCCCGGCTCCAGCAACCGCCCGAACGGTAGCGCCTCGCGCGCCTTGGCCTCCCAGTCGGGATCGCCGGACTCCCGCAACTGCAGATCGCGTTCGTGGTCCGAAGACATCCAGCCGATATCCAGCTGGTTTACGTGGATCCTGTTGCGCATCAGCGCATAGCCCGCGTGGCGCGTCAGCGTGGCCAGCGCACCCTTGGATGCGCAATAGGGCGCGAGAAACGGCTGGCCCGCGCGCTCGGAGGTCGAGCCGATATTGACGATGCGCCCCTCGACGCCCTCCCGCTCCATTACCTTGATCGCATCCTGCATCAGAAAGAACGGCGCGCGGACGTTGACGGCGAACATGGCGTCGAACAGTTCCGGCGTGGTGTTCAGGAGGTTCCCACGATCCGTCAGTCCGGCCGCATTCACCAATATGTCGAGCCGCCCGAACCGGCCGTCCGCTGCCGGGACGATGCGTCGGACGTCGTCGATGCTGGCAAGGTCGGCCGCGATCATCTGCACCGGCACGCCGGTGTCCTCGGTGATGGATCGCGCGACCGCTTCGCCCTTCTCCTGACCACGCCCGACTAAGGAAATCCCAGCCGCCCCGGCCCGCGCGAACAGCCGCGCCACGGCAGCTCCCAACCCTTGCGTTCCGCCGGTGACCACTGCGACCTTGCCGTCGATACGGTTCATGACACGACCTCGTAGTGCGCCTGAGACAGCAATCTCCTGAGTTCCGCGTGGCCGATTCTGGCCATCCGTAGCGGCGGGTTCGGTTTCGGGTCCTGCTCGGCTTCGACGACAAACCATCCTTGGTAGCCGAAGTCGGCCAAACGCTGGACGATCTTGTCAAACGGCAGATCGCCGTCGCCGGGCACGGTGAAAACGCCTTTCACAACCGCGTCGAGGAAACTGTCCCGCGACCGGTCCAGCGCGTCAAGGACGGTCTGGCGCACATCCTTGGTGTGGACATGGCTGATGCGTCGATGGTGGTGGTTGAGCACCCGCAATACATCGCCGCCCGCCATGTGCAGATGGCCTGCATCGTAGAGCAGACGTACCGCTTCGCCGGTGGCGTTCATGAAGGCGTCGATTTCCGGCTCGGTCTCGATCGCCGCTGCCATGTGGTGGTGATACGCAATCGGCATACCCTCGTCGGCACACCATTCGGCGAAGACTGTCATCTTGCGCCCGTAGACCTTCATCTCATCCGCATCGAGCCGCGGCTTGGTGGCCAGAGGCTTGGACCGCTCGCCCTGGATCGAGCGCGCGGTCTCGCCGTAGACGATGCAGGGCGCACCGGCCGCGATGAAGAAATCCATCTGCTGGCGGATACGGTCCTTCTCGGCTTCGACATCCCCGTCGAGCAGCAGGCCGGAGAACCAACCGCCGCAGACCTGGATGCCGTAGTGGTCCAGAACCGGGCCGAGTTCCGTCATGTCCATCGGAAACCGTCGGCCGGTCTCCATGCCGGTGAACCCTGCCTCGGACGCCTGGCGCAGGCATTCCTCGAGGCTGACGTCATCGGACAGCTCCTCGAGGTCGTCGTTCCACCACGCGATGGGGGCGATTCCCAGCCTGGCCCTGAGCATGACCTCAGACCCCCTCGCGCAGCGTGGCACGAAACGCTTCCTGGGCTTCGCGTGCCTTGCGCACACTCTCCTTGCCGGAGACTTCGGGCGCGCCGACGTACCAACCCGCACCGCCATCGGTCCACACATGCGCGTCCGAGGCAATCGTCAGAACGGTGGTCCTGTCCGTCCCCTGCGCCCATTCCATCGCCGCTTCGAGGTCGGCGAGGCTTTCGCATCGTCGCGCCAGCGCGCCCATGGACTCGGCGTGCTTGGCGAAATCGACGTGCTGCGGTTCCTTGCCGCCCGCGCCGCGCACGTCCTTCAGCAGGTTGTTGAAGCCCGGTACGCCCATGTTGGTCTGAAGCCGGTTGATCACGGCGAAACCGCCGTTGTCACAGATCACGACGATCATCTTGTGGCCGGAAAGGACTGATGAATAGATATCGGAATTCATCATCAGGTAGGATCCGTCGCCCACAAGGACGATTGGCGTGCCCTTGCCGCCCTTGGCCATCGCGTGCCCCCAGCCGGCGGCGACCTCGTAGCCCATGCAGGAATATCCGAATTCCAGATCGAACGTGTTCGGCGACCTGACCCGCCAGTTCTTGACCGTCTCGCCCGGCAAGCCGCCCGCCGCGGTGATCATCGTGTCCTCGGGCTTGGCCATCCGGTTCACCACGCCGATGACCTGCGCGTAGCTCGGAACCTCGGCGTTCGTCGGAGCCTGTCCCTCGTCGATCCTCCTGTTCCAGTCCGCATAGCGCGCTTGCGCGTCCTCCATGCGGGCCGCCTCGCAGGTCCAGTCGCCCATCACCGCGTCAAGTTCGTGCAGCGATTCAAGCGCGTCGCCCACCACCGGAAGGGCCTTGTGCTTCATCGCGTCGAAACGGGCCGCATTGATGCAGATGAGCCTTGCGTCATGGGCAAAGGTTGTCCACGAGCCGGTCGTGAAATCCTGCAGGCGCGTGCCGACCGCAAGGACAACATCGGCGCTCAGCGCCAGCTCCATCGCCGCGTCCGTGCCCTCGATCCCCAGTGCCCCGACATAGGCCGGGTGGTCGTGCACGACAGCGCCCTTGCCGGCTATGGTCTCGGCCATCGGGATGCCGCGCGTCTCGGCGAACCGCGCCAACGCGGCGCCTGCACCGGAATAGCGCACGCCGCCGCCGGAGATGATCAGGGGGGCCTTCGCGGTCTTCAGCAGGGCCGCCGCCGCCGCGACCTGATCGCGCGAAGGGCGCGGCCGTGGGATCGTCCAGACCTTCTCCTCGAAGAAGGCCGCCGGATAGTCGTAGGCCAGTTCCTGCGTGTCTTGGGGCAGCGCGATGAAGGCCGGACCGCAATCCGCCGGGTCGAGCATCGTGGCCAACGCCTGCGGCAGCGAGGACAGAATCTGCGCGGGGTGCACGATCCGGTCCCAATAGCGGCTGACCGGCTTGAAGGCGTCGTTCACCGTGATCGACGGGTTTCCGAAATGCTCGACCTGCTGGAGAACCGGGTCGGGCAACCGGTTCACGTAGGTGTCGCCGGCGAGCAGGAGGATCGGGAGACGGTTTGCATGCGCTACACCGGCGGCCGTCACCATGTTCGTCGCGCCGGGGCCGATGGATGTCGTCGCAACCATGATCTGACGCCGCAACACGGCCTTGGCATAGGCGATCGCGGCAAGCGCCATCGACTGTTCGTTCTGGCCGCGCCACGTCGGCAACCGGTCCTGCACCTCGATCAGCGCCTCTGAAAGGCAGGTGACATTTCCATGGCCGAAAATGCCGAAGACGCCTGCAAAGAGCGGCACAGGCTGGCCATCGATCTCGGTGGACTGCGCGCAGAGGTAGCGGACCAGGGCTTGGGCCATGGTCAGGCGCACGGTGTTTCCGGCCATTGGGACCTCCCAGTCAAGTGGAGCCCATGCTACGAAATGATCGTTGACAGTGCAACACATTTGCAATGATCATTGCGCACAGGCCTCGTGGAGGATCATATGCTCAGAATCGCCGTTCTTGGCTGCGGGCGTATTGGCCGCATGCATGCGGCCAACATCACGGCTCATCCGCGTGCCACACTGGCAGGTGTCTTCGACGTGCAGGCTGCGGCTGCCAAGGAGGTGGCCGCGCGGAACGGCGTCACCAATTTCTCCTCGGCCGAGGATGTCTTCGCCTCTCTCGATGTGGATGCGGTCCTTGTCGCAACAGCCACACCGACTCACGCCGACTTCATCGAGGCGGCCGTGAATGCGCGGAAGCCCGTGCTGTGCGAAAAGCCGATTGACCTGTCGCTCGCCCGCGTGAACGCATGCGCCGAGAAGGTCGCGGACAAGGGCGTGCCGATCCAGATCGGCTTCAACCGCCGCTTCGATCCCGGGCACCGCGCCGCGCGCAATGCCGTCGCTGCCGGAGAAATCGGTGAACTGCATCAGGTCATCATCACCTCGCGCGATCCCGGAATGCCGCCGCGGTCCTACTACGAGGAGGCGGGAGGGCTGTTCCGCGACATGGTGATCCATGACTTCGATCTGGCTCGCTACATGCTGAACGAAGAGCCTACCGAGGTGTTCGCCATTGGCGGACGGCTGATCGACCCGGCCCTCATGAACGAGTTGGACGACTACGACAGCACCATGGTCGTCATGCGAACGGCCAGCGGGAAGCAATGCCACATCAACACGTCACGTGCCTCGACCTACGGCTACGACCAGCGTGTGGAACTGCTGGGCGATGCGGGCATGGTGCAGAGCCTGAACCGAAAGCCGAACGAACTGCGCAGGTTCGGCGCGAAGCAGGTCGAGGCTGCGGAACCCTATCTGGACTTTTTCATCGAGCGCTACCGGGAAGCATTCGACGCCGAAATAGACGCCTTCGTCGACTCCGTGGTGAACGGTGCGCCTGTGCAGCCGAGTTTCGAGGACGGTCGCCGTGCGTTGGTCCTCGCCGAGGCTGCGATGAAGTCCGCGAGAGAGGGCCGGATGGTAAAAGTCGAGGAAGTGGGCTGATGTACGACGGCTTCGGACTCTTCATCGGCGGCAGTTGGGCGCGCGGCAGCGGGACTGCCGAGGTGCTGTCACCGGTCACCGAGAAACCTGTCGGTGAAGTCGCTGTTGCCGGGCCCGGCGATACCGAAGCGGCGATCGAGGCCGCGGCGGGCGCCCTCGGACCGCTCGCGGACATGGGCGGCTTCGGGCGCGCCGACGCCCTGCACAAGGTGGCCGACGAGATGCGGCGCCGCGCGGGCGAGGCCGTTCGAATGATTTCGACCGAGACTGGAAAGCCTCTGGTGCAGTCGGGCCGGGAATGGGGCCTCGCCTGCGACCAGTTCCGCTGGTACGCCGAGGAGGCACGGCGGATCCATGGCCGGATCGTTGACAGCCGTGTGCCCGGCGGGCGCTTCGAAGTCAGCCGCGAGGCAGTCGGCGTTGTCGGCGCGTTTACCGCCTGGAACTTCCCTGCCGCTCTGCCGGCCCGAAAGCTGGCGCCGGCCCTTGCCGCCGGTTGCCCGGTGGTCCTGCGGCCTTCCTCGCAGACGCCCGGAGTGGCGATGATCATCATCGACTGCATCCGGTCGGGCGGGTTGCCCGAAGGCGCGGTTAACCTTGTCGTTGGCGCGACCGGCGACACCTATGGTCCGGTCATGGCTGACACGCGCGTCCGCAAGGTCTCGCTCACCGGCTCGACACGCGTCGGCCAGCAGATGATCCGTGATGCTGCGGACACGGTGAAGAAGGTGTCGATGGAACTTGGCGGCAACGCGCCGCTGATCGTGTTCGACGATGCCGATCTCGAGGCGGCGCTGGATGTGGCGGTGCCCACGAAGTACGCCAATTGCGGACAGGTCTGCGTGACCCCCGACCGCTTCTTCATCCACGAGAGCCTTCACGACGCTTTCGTCGACGGCTTCGTGAAACGCGCCTCGGCGATCCGGCTAGGCGACGGACTGGACGACGCGACAACCATGGGGCCGCTGATCAGCGCGCGTCGTCTGAAGGAGATCGACGCGGTGGTGCAGGATGCCGTCAAGGCCGGCGCCAAGATGGCGCTCGGGGGAAAGCGCGCGCCCGGGTTCAACGCCGGGCACTTCTATGAGCCGACCGTCCTGACTGGGGTCGACGACCAGATGACCGTCTTTGCCGAAGAAAACTTCGGCCCGGTCGCGGCGATCACGCCTTTCGGCGATGACGACGAAGTGCTGGAGCGCGCGAATGCCAGCCCATTGGGCCTGTCGGCTTACGCCTTCACCCGGTCCCCGAACCGCGCCCGCCGGGCGGTCGCCGCACTGAAGGCGGGAATGGTCGGAATCAACTCCTTTGCGCTCGCGGCCTCCGAGGCGCCTTTCGGCGGGACCAATCACTCCGGCATGGGGCGCGAGGGCGGCAGCGAGGGTATCGAGGGCTACCTAGACACCAAACTCGCACAGATCGTGTTCTGAGGTCGCAGGCATGTTCCGCAACAAGGTGAGGCAGCTCTGGTCCGAAGGCAAACCGGTTCTGCATGGCTGGCTGTCCATCGGCAGTCCGTTCACGGCCGAGATCATGGCCGCGCAGGGATACGACGCGATCACCGTCGACGTGCAGCACGGAGCGCTCGACTACTCCAGCCTGCTGCCGATGTTCCAGGCAATGCGTGCCTCGGGTGTCGCGCTTGGCGCCCGGGTTCCTTGGCTCGACCCCGGCGCGATCATGAAGTCCCTCGACGCCGGCGCGCTCAACGTGATCTGCCCGATGATCGGCACCGCAGAGCAGGCCGCGGAATTCGTCAGCTACCTGCGCTATCCGCCGGTTGGGCAACGGAGCTTCGGGCCCACGCGGGCCGGATTCGCGATGCCCGGCTACGGCGTAGCGATGAACGACGAGATCGTGGCCCTCGCGATGATTGAAACCGCGGAAGGGGTGGAGAACCTCGAAGCGATTGCCGCGACGCCGGGGCTGGACGGCATCTACGTCGGGCCAGCCGACCTGACGCTCGGCACGCAGGGCGGACGCCTGCCACCCGGCTTCGACCGGGAGGAGCCCGAGATGGTCGCGTTGATCCAGCACATCGCCAAGGTCTGCGCCGGCTACGGGATCAGGGCCTGCCTGCACTGCGGCACGCCGGAGTACGCCGCGAAGGCGATCGGCTGGGGCTACAGTCTGACGACCGTTGGGGGCGATGCCCGCCTTCTCGCCGCCGCCGCAGGCGCAAGTGTCCGACGTTTCCGCGAACTCACGGGCGCTCCCAATATCGCAGGCATCGCAGGAGCTTACTGATGCCACACGTTCTCGTTGCCGGTCCGCTGCATCCATCCGGTCGTGCCTTGCTGGATGGGGCACCCGGGTTCACGGTGCGATACCTTGAAGAGACCTCGGAGGCGAGCCTTGCAGCGCATGTCTCGGAGGCAGACGCGGTACTGCTCCGGACGCAGCCTATGTCGGCCGCGACGGTGACGAAGGCACGACAACTCAGAGTCGTATCGCGCCACGGTGTGGGGTACGACGCGGTAGATGTGAAGGCACTGAGCGCCCGTGGGATAGCTCTGGCGGTATGTGGCGACGTCAACTCGACCTCGGTCGCCGAACATGCCTGCATGCTGATCCTCGCCGCATCGAAACGCGCGCTGCGGGCCGACAGGGCGGTGCGGAGCGGCCCCTGGGAATGGCGCAACGTGCTGGAATCCGAGGATCTTCATGGGCGGAACCTGTTGCAGATCGGCTATGGCCGCATCGGCCGTCACATCGCCGGTATGATGGCCGGGTTCGGGTTATCGATACGCGCCTATGACCCCTTCCTGCCGAAACAACGCTGGCCCGAAGGCTCGGCGAAGCCCGTTTCCGACCTCGCTCAGGCCCTCGCATGGGCCGATATCGTCTCGGTCAGTGTCCCGGGCGGCGAAGAGCCCCTCATCGGCCGGGCGGAGCTTGCCGCAGCAAAGCACGGCATCGTCATCGTGAACACGGCGCGCGGCGGCGTCGTCGACGAGGCTGCGCTGGTCGAGGCGCTGGAGTCGGGTAAGGTCGGCGCGGCCGGGCTCGATGTGTTCGAGACCGAACCCCTTCCCGCCGAGCATCCGCTCGCCCGCTACGACCAGGTGATCCTGTCGCCGCATATCGCCGGCCTGACCGAGGGCGCGGCCAAACGCATGGCCCTCGGTGCGGCACAGAACATCCTCGATTTCTTCGATGGAAGCATCGAAACCGCCCTGATCGTCAACCAGGAGCAACTTGCCCGTGCCGAAACCTGACCTGCGTGTGGGCCTGATCGGCACCGGCTTCATGGGCAAGGCGCATGCCTTCGGCTACTCCGCCGCGCCGAGAACGTTCGACCTGCCAAGAGGCCTCGTGCTTGCGACCGTCGCTGACGCGACGCAGGAGTCCGCCGAGCGGGCGGCACGCGCCTACGGCTTCGAGAACGCGACCGGCGACTGGCGCGACATTGTCAACGATCCGGGGATTGATGTCGTCTCGGTCACGGTGCCGAACGCCCTTCACAAGAAAATGTCGCTCGCAGCCGTCGCAGCGGGAAAGCATGTCTATTGCGAGAAGCCGCTTGCGCCACTTGGGGAGGACGCCCGCGAGATGGCGGAAGCCGCCGAGGCCGCTGGCGTAAAGACCCAGGTCGGCTTCAACTACCTCTGTAACCCGATGTTCCGTCTTGCGAGGGAAATGATCGAAGCCGGAGAACTCGGCGAAATCCGCGGTTACAGGGGGTTGCACGCAGAAGACTACATGGCCGACGAGACCGGCCCCTTCACCTTCCGGCACGACCCCGCTGGCGGCGGCGCACTCGCAGACCTCGGCAGCCATGCGCTCGCCACGGCCGAGTTCCTGCTCGGGCCGATCGCCGAGGTCATGGGCGACTGCGTGACAATGATTGCCGAACGTCCTGATGGCCGAGGTGGCCGCCGACCTGTCGAAGTCGACGACATCGGGCGCGCGTTCCTGCGTTTCGAGAATGGCGCAACCGGTTCGATCGAGGGGAACTGGATCTCCACCGGACGCAAGATGCAGCACGACTTCGAGATCTACGGCTCGAACGGCGCGTTGGTGTTCAATGGTGAAAGGTTGAACGAGCTGCATTTCTTCAACGCGCGTGACGGGGTTGGCCGCCAGGGCTTCCGCCGGATCGAGGCCGGACCGGCACACGCGCCATACGGTTCCTTCATCGTGGCGCCTGGCCACCAGATTGGCTTCAACGACCTCAAGACCATCGAGGTTGCGGACTTCGTCCGGTCTATCGCCGGTGAAATCGACGAGCCGTTCAACTTTCGCGCCGGCTTGCGTATCCAGTCGCTCGTCGAGACGATCCAGCGCTCGTCGCGCGACCGGTGCTGGATCACGGTCACATAGGGAGTCCCGGTCATGGCAAGCGGCGACAAGATCGACTCCGCGGCCGAATCGCCCCCCGAGAACTACGAGGATCTCATCCGCCTGATCCATGAACGGCACGGTCAGATGAGCAAGACCTACCAGAGGATCTCGGAATATCTGACCCAGCACCCCAACGAGGTGGCGGTTCACTCCGTCAACGCCGTTGCAGCCCGGTGCGGCATTCATGCCTCGAGCTTCGTGCGCTTCGCACAATCGCTCGGCTACAGTGGCTTCAAGAAACTTCAGGTGCTGTTCCAGAAGCGACTGACGACTGCCGCGCCTGGCTTCGAGGCGCGCAAGAAGGCCCTGGAAGGGGAACTTGAGCTGCGCGAGGATCGGTCCGAACTCGGCTTTCTCCGTGACCTTGTGGTTCGTGATGTCGCGTCCTTGCAGGACCTGATGGACACCACCAGCGCTGCGGACATCGCCCGCGCCAGCAACACGATTGCAGCCGCGGAAACGCTTTACCTTGTCGGCCAGCTGCGCTCCGAACCGGTCGTCAATCTCATGCGCTACATTCTGACCATGCTCGGCAAGCGATGTGTGTTGCTCGATGCAAGCGGTGGGCTGGCAACCCACATGGCACGCACGATGAAGCCTTCGGACGTCCTGATCGCCGTGTCCTTCCGCTTCTACGCCACTGAAGTCGTGAACATTGTCGAAGAGGCCGCGAAAGCAGACATACCCGTCATCGCGATCTCCGACAGTTCGCTGTCACCGCTGATGAAATCGGCGCAGATATTCTTCGCCGTCCCCGAACACGACTATACCTTCTCACGCTCTCTCGCGGCGCCGATGTGCCTTGCACAAGCTCTGATGGTCAGCGTCGCCGCGAGGCTGCAACGGAATTCGGAAGCCCCGCGAATTCCCGTCGTCACGAAGCGGTAGACGGCCTCGCTGAAGTAGTACCTGATCGCGGCTCTATTGCACAAATCCGGCAAGGGATTCATCTTGTGCACTCAGAGTGGTAGCTGGGTGGCATGAGCGGACCGACACTCCCGGGTTACAAGACCGGGAACTGGCCAGCCCATAGCGAAGCGCTCGAGCGTGCTGCTACGCGGCCTCGCTGTCGATCTGGTTCGAACCGGCCCTGACCTGGGAAGCCGCGCCAACCGGCAAGCGCGGGCGGCAGCCCGACTACGGCGATGCCGCGATCCAGACCTGCCTGACCATGAAGGTGAACATCCCCTGCCGCGGTTCAACGGGCCGCTGCACCTGCTGGTCGACAACACGGAGATCAAGGTCGACGGCTCCGGTCGCGCAAACCGGACTCACCCTCGCTCTGGTAGCGCCGCCACCATTTCCTCAGTGTCGGCCGAGACACTCCGCACCGCCGTCATGTCAGCCCTGCGTCCCCCGTCTGATCGTAGGTCGTGACCCAAATCAGCCGCGCCGTCGGCGTCATTCCACAACCCTCCCCTCGCCATCAATGGCGGGAGCCCACGTCACCGGGCCGGTGAAACCATGTCTGCGGACTTCACACTTCAGCCACCCGAAATGTCGGTGTGGTGCACAGCCGCTGCTTCAGCGATAAGGGGGCTAGTTGGGGGAGCTTCTCTTGCGATTCAGAGGTTTTCTTTTACAATACAACATCTTAAATGGTTAGCTTGGTGGAGTCGAGG
>CAZOHN010000076.1:718-14953 GCA_964579325.1 uncultured Rhodobacterales bacterium | reverse complement strand
TCTAGCGGTGGCCTTCGATCATTCCGCCGGCATTCCTGCGCTGGTAGACATCGAGAAACGGCATAGCCTCGCCAGCTTCTTTGGCTACCTGAAATGGGCCATCGCCGCGGCGTTTTTCTGGATGGCGTGGCGGTTTGGTCGAAGGCCCGGTTCGCTCGCACTCGTCGGGGTGACGGGGCTCATCTTCATCGACGACAGCTTCGGGCTGCACGAGGCGCTCGGTGGACCGGCAGCGCAACTTCTGGGCTTCGGCGGTATGCCGGCCAGCACCGCTCAGGATGTCGGAGAGGTCATCATCTTCCTTTGCATGGGTCTGCTCGCACTTGCCGCGATCGGACTCGCGGCCTTGGGCGAAGACAGGGAGGGACGGCGCATGCTGCGGGGTTTCATCGTCCTGCTCGCGGCACTGGCGATCTTCGGCGTCGCCGGCGACTTCATCCATGCATCGATCGACTACTCCGCCGGCGCGACCCATCGCCTGATGCACCGGCTCGCGGGAATGCTGGAGGACGGCGGCGAACTGGTGATGGCCTCCGCCATCGTGCTCTTCGCATCCGCCGCGCTACGGCGCGAACGCGCGGCCAAGGCGCGCAGGCGCGGCCCGGAGGTCAACGCCCGCACGCGGGAGCCCGCGACGGGGGCGGGTTGAGGGCTATTCGACCACTTCGATCGAGATCCCCACGGCTGCGTACCAGTCCGCCGCGGCGCGGATCTCCTCGTCGGTCATGTCGCCGGCTACCGCCGACATGATCTCGTGAGTCCGCTTGCCGGTGCGGAACGCCTTGAGCTGGGTGTCGATGTAGATGTTGGTCTCGCCGGCAAGGTTCGGCGCATCCTCGAAGAGATGCAGCCCGTCGGCGCCGTGACAGGCCACACAGAGCTCCGGCGCGTTTGCCGGGTCGGCGCCGAGGTCGACAGTGACCCTGTGCCCCGAATACCAGGCCGCAAGGTTGGCGATTTGTTCGTCGCTGAGTGTTCTCGCGACGATGGTCATCATCTCGTGCTCGCGCGTTCCATCGCGGAAGGCGGTAAGCTGGGCGCGAATGTAACTGGTCGGCTCGCCGCCGATGTGCGGCGCAATGGGAATTTGCGCAAAGCCGTCCAGCCCGTGGCAGGTGCGGCACTGGTTCGCAAGCTTGCGGCCCTCTGCCCGGTCCCCCTCCGGGACCGATTCCGCGAAGGCGCCCCCGGCGAGGATAACCCCGCCGAGGACCAGAAGTGCCGATAGCCTCATTGGGCCGGCGGCGGGTTGTAGGCGATCCGCCAGATCGCGCCGGCGAAGTCGTCGCTGACCAGCATCGAGCCATCGGGCAGGAACGCGATGTCCATCGGACGGCCGCGGTACTCGCCGGTCTCCTCGTTCAGCCAGCCGTCGGCGAAGACCTCGGTCGAGGCCGCGTTGCCCTCTTCGTCCAGCGCGGTGAACATCACGCGCGCGCCGACCGGAACGGTCCGGTTCCACGAGCCGTGCTGCGCCGAGAAGATGCCGCCGTGATACCGCTCGGGGAACGAGTTGCCGCGGTAGAAGCTCATCCCGAGGTCTGCGGCATGGGCATCCATCTCGACCTGAGGCTCGACGAACTCCACGCCCTCAGGCCGCGGGACGCTCTTGTACTCCGGGATCTCGACCCGCCCGTTGGTCCAGGGGAAGCCGAAGTGCTGGCCGGCCGCTGTCTGCCGGTTCAGCTCGCCCGGCGGGATGTTGTCGCCCATCCCGTCGACCTGGTTGTCGGTCCACCAGAGATCGCCATTCGCCGGGTTGAAGTCGTGCCCGACCGAGTTCCGCACGCCCCGGGTGAACACCTCGCGGCCCGTGCCGTCGGTGTTGATCCGGATTATCCCGCCGATGCCGATCTGGTCGTACATCTCGAGCTTCTCGACCGGCTGCACGTTGTAGGGCTGGCCGAGCGAGATGTAGAGCTTGCCGTCGGGCCCGACGCGGCAGACCCGCGCGGTGTGGTTGAAGCTCTCCTCCTCGACCGGGACCAGCTCGCCCTTCGCAACGACGACACCCACCGCCGGGTCCGGCCCCTCGAAGAAGAACTCCGCCGCCGGGAACACCAGCACCCGGTTGCGCTCGGCGATGTAGAGGAAGCCGTCGCGCGAGAAGCAGGGGCCGTTGGGGATGTCGAAGGTGATCGATGGCGCGAAGTCCTTCACCTGATCGGCGACACGGTTGCGGTCACGGTCGACGATCGACCAGACCTTGTCCTTGCGCGTGCCTGCGAAGACCACTGTGCCCTGCGGCGCCACGGCCATCGAGCGGGCGTCGGGAACCACGGCGTAGAGGCTGACCTCGAATCCCTCCGGCACGTTGATGTACTGCACGATATCGGCAAGCGCGTCGGCCGTCGGTCCGGTCTGCGGGATCTCGGTGAAGGTCGCGTCGGTCCGCTGCATGTTCGTCAGCTTGTCCATGTTGTCCTGCGCCTGTGCAGGCACGGCCAGCGCGGTGCCGAGCAGCATGGCCGCTGCAAGTCCGGTCTTTCTCATGGTGTCCTCCCTTAGGTTTACGTCCGTCGAAGGCGGGGGCCACGAAGCCCCCGCCCGTTTCATGGCCAGCGGTCAGATGTTGCCGCGGCTCATCTCTCCGGCGATGTGGTCGGCCTGGCGGATCGCCAGCGCCACGATCGTCAGCGTGGGGTTCTCGGCGGCCCCGGTGGTGAAGACCGAGCCGTCCGAGACGAAGAGGTTGGCGACGTCGTGGGTCTGGCCCCACTTGTTCACCACCCCGTCCCGCGGATTCGCGCTCATCCGGTTGGTGCCGAGGTTGTGCGTGCTGGGATAGGGCGGCGTCGGGAAGGTCCGCGTCGCACCCACCGCATCGTAGACCGCCTTGCCGCGCGCGAAAGCGTGGTTGCGCATCGCGATGTCGTTGGGGTGGTCGTCGAAGTGCACGTTCGGCGTGGGCAGGCCGAACTGGTCGAGGATACCGGCGTTGACGGTGACCCGGTTGGTCTCCTGCGGCATGTCCTCGCCCACGATCCACATGCCCGCCATGTTCTCGTACATGTCGAGCGCCGATGTGAACTCGCGGCCCCACGCGCCGGGGTCGAGGAAGGCCGCCATGAACGGCAGGCCGAGGCTCAGCGTCTCGAGCTCGTAGCCGCCGACGAACCCGCGCGACGGGTCGTGCCGCGCCTCGTCCTGGATAATGCCGGCCATCGTCGTGCCGCGCCACATCTTCACCGGCTTGTCGAAGACGCCATAGACCGACCCGGTGACGTGCCGCATGTAGTTGCGCCCGACCTGGCCGGAGGAATTCGCCAGCCCGTCGGGGAACATCGACGAATGCGAGTTGAGCAGGAGGCGCGGCGATTCGAAGGTGTTTCCGGCCACGCAGACGACCCGGGCGCGCTGGAACTGGAGCGCGCCACCGGCGTCGAAGTACTCCACCCCGGTCACCTTGCCGCTCTCGTCGTGCAGCACCCGCGCGGCGTGGCAGCGGTCGCGCACCTCGAGGTTGCCCGTCGCCTCGCCGTTGGGGATGTCAGAATAGGCCGCCGACCACTTGGCGCCCCATTTGCAGCCCTGGAAGCAGAAGCCGGTCTGCTGACACGCCAGCCGGTCATCGTCCGGCGCGCTGTTGATCGCCATCCGGCCGGTGTGCACTTCCTCGTATCCCAGCGCCTTGGCGCCCTTTTCGAACACGAGGTAATTGTTGTTGCCCGGGAGCCCCGCCCGCCCGCCAGTGCGGGTCACGCGCAGCTTTTCCTCGGCCTTGTCGTACCATGGCGCCATTTCGGCCGCGTCGATCGGCCAGTCGAGGAGGCTTGCTCCCTGCACGGCGCCATAGTTGGTCAGCGCTTTCCACTCATGGTCCTGGAACCGGAGCGACGCTCCGGCCCAATGGATCGTGGTGCCGCCAACGGCCTTCACGATCCAGGCCGGCAGGCCCGAGAAGTCCTTGGCCACGCGCCAGTCGCCGCTCGTCGTCCGGGTGTCGAGCCACGAGAGCTGCCCGAAGGCTTCCCACTCGTCGTTCACGTAGTCTTCCGGCAGGTAGCGCCCGCCCGCTTCCAGCGCGACGACCTTCACGCCGCGTTGCGCCAGTTCGTTCGCCAGCACGCCGCCACCGGCACCAGTGCCGATCACGACGACAACGGACTCGTCGGTCAGTTCGAATTTCGCAACCATCTCCGCCCCTCCCTCAGAGCCAGTTGATGTCGTTGAAGCCGCGGTCCATGTAACCGCCCTGGGAGAAGCTCTCGCCCTCGTAGCCGAACAGCGGCCAGACGGCTTTCTGGTTGTAGAGGCCGGTGACGAGGCCGCCGCGCACCGTCTGGAAGAAGCCGCTCTGCTCCATGCCGCGCAGGATCTCCACGCGCTCGGCCTCCCAGCCAGCGTCGAGGTAGCTTGCGTGGCCCTTGCCCTGCGCCGCTGCATTGACCGCAGCAATCCCGGCCTCGACCATTTCCGCCTTGTCGGCCGCGTCATAGCCCTTGACAGCGACGGCATAGAACTCGGTCGCCACGCGGTCGTGCGGGTAGATGTCGCGCGCCATCTGGATCAGCGTCGCCATCGTCTCGGGCTTGAGGTGCGTGACCTCCAACGCCCATGCCGCCGAATTCTGGGCCACGAACCCCGGCCCGACCACGAACACCGCCCCCGCCGCGACACTCCGCGACAGCAACTCGCGCCGGGTCAGCCCCGGCCGCTCCTTCACTTCGGACATGTCTTCCTCCCTGGCAGTCTTGTCGCTTGGGTTGGTGCTCAGCGGTATCTTCCGCCTTTCTGAAGCACCTCGATCTGGTATCCGTCGGGGTCCGCGACGAAGAAGAACCGCGCGATGACCTCGCCGCCGGGGGCGAAGTCCACCAGCTTGCGCGCCGGCCATCCCGCTTCGGTGAAGCGGGCATGTTCGGCGGTCACGTCATCGACGCAGAAGGCGAGGTGGCCGTAGCCGTCGCCAAGGTCGTAGGGCTCGGTCCGGCCCTTGTTGATCGTCAATTCAAGCTCGAAGTCGTTCTCGGCATTCCGCATGTACACGAGCGTGAAGCTCTCGAAGTCGAGCCGGTCTGCGACGGTCAGGCCAAAGGCCGCCTCGTAGAAGGCGACCGACCGTGCCTCGTCGAGGACACGAATCATCGTGTGTATTGCCTTGGCCATGCAAGCCCTCCCAAAGCGCCCTTTTCGGGTCATCTTTGGTAAGTTTGGCGAACCAATTCCCGTGTAGGTAGTAGCGGGTTACTACAGCCGGCTTTTTTCTTACTCAGCGGCAAGCAGCTGGGACGGCTCCTGACGCAGCGCGTTCAGCCGCACCAGGCAGGCACAACGCAGAAGCGATGTGAAGTTCCGCGCTTCACCCCTGAGTTCAAGCACTTCCGAATGCAGCCGCGACACGAACGCGGGCGTCGAGAGGCCCTCGCTCGCCGCGATACCGTCGATGATTTCCCAGAAGGCACGCTCCAGCCTGATGCTGGTGCTCTGGCCATTGAGGCGCAGCCGCCGGGTCTCGGGTTCGTAGGTTCGCGGGTCTTGTCCGGCAAAGATCTGGCACATGACACGTCCTCCCCAGATGCGTCAGCCTTCTGACTTTCCGCCAGAAGTCGCAAAAGTCAAAACGGAATGCGCCGGAGTGCGACCTCGGTCGGCGGCTATGCGCCGGCCCGCCCCGCTCTCAACGCCTGCAACTTGCCAGCTGGCCCTGATACATCGTGGCCCGCGCCGCCACCTCGCCGGAGATCCGCACAAGCCAACTCTTCTCGTTGTAGCTCGCCCGCGCGAAGCCGGTGTGGCCCTCGTGATAGGCTAGGTACTGGTTGCGGGTGTCGTCCAGCGGCACGCCGTTCTTCTCGACCGTCTTGGCCATGTACCAGCCCATGAAATCGGTCGCGTCATCAATGCGATCGCGGCGGGCACCGCGCTTGCCGGTCTCGCGTTGGTAGTCCTCCCAGGTCCCGTCGATCGCCTGGGCATAGCCGTAGGCCGAGGATTGCCTGCCCATCGGGATCACCCCGAGGGAGTAGCGGTAGGGTGTCCGGGCATTGCCGACGAACTTCGACTCCTGATGCATCATTGCCATCTGCACATGCACCGGAACGCCCCAGCGACGCTCGGCCCGCTCCATGGCCCGGACATATGTCGGGCGTTCGCGGGCCAGCCCGCAGGCGTCATCTAGATTGCGCGGCGCCGAGTAGTTTCCGCCGCATGCCGCGACGGTCAGGACCAGTGCCAGCGCGCGGAGAACTCTGCTCATCTGCCTCACGCGTCTTTTTTGTCAGGATACGCGAAATCGCGCGCAGGTGGAATGTCAAAGCCGCGTGATCAGAGCACCAGGGCAATCGTCAGCGGAATCGTGACCACCGATAGTAGCGTCGAGACCACCACGAGGCCCGCGACGGCCTCCGGGTCGGCGCCGAACTTCTCGGCAATCAGGTAGGAGGTCACCGCCACCGGGGTCGAGACCTGGAGCACCAGAACGGCGAAGGGCACCGGGTCGAGCCCGAGCCAGCGCCCCGTGCCCCAGCCGATGCCAAGACACAGGCCGAGCTTCAGCGCCGACAGCCAGACCGCCTGCCCGAGTTTTCCGGGTCTGAGCCGGGCGACGGCGACGCCAAGCGTGATCAGCATCAGGGGAATCGCCAGCTGTCCGATCAGCTCCAGCGTATTGGTCAGGAAGACCGGCGTTCGCCACCCGTTCCACAGGAACACGCCCCCCGCCAGCGTGGCCACGACCAGGGGATCGGTCACGATCCGCCGCAACGAGCCCCCTCCGGTCACCAGCCACAGCCCGAAGGTGAAGTTCCACAGGATCATCACCGCGAACACCACCACGGCGAGGTCGAGCCCCTGCTGCCCGAATGCGAACAGCGCCAGAGGCAGCCCGACGTTGCCGGTGTTGCCGAAGATCAGCGGCGAGAGATAGACCCGCCGTTCGAGGCCAAGGCCGGCGACGAGGGCAAGAAAAATCAATGTGATGAGGCCATAGGCCACCACGGCCGCCAGAGAGACCGAGGCGATGGCCGCCGGCGTGATCTCGGTGCGCATCAGTGCCACGAAGATCAGACAGGGTACGCCCAGCGTCATCGCAAGCCGCGTCACGAACTCCACCCGGTACTCGATCCCGAGCTTGACCCAGACAAACCCGACCGCTCCCAGAAGGAACACCGGCGCGACGATCTCGAGCACTGTCAGGACGAGAGTCACACTCTGTTTCCCTTTGGATCGCAGGCGCGCATTTACTTTTCCCGGCGGTGCGGTTTACTGAGGCAAGCTGGGGGTTGCAACGAGATGCACGCGACGCGCGCCAAGTATCATCTGGGCCAAGTGGTCCGTCACCGGAAGCATCCCTTCCGGGGGGTGGTGTTTGATGTCGACCCCGAATTCAGCAACACCGACGAATGGTACCAGGCGATCCCAGAGGACGCCCGCCCGCCCAAGCAGCAGCCGTTCTACCACCTCCTCGCCGAGAACGATCACGACTACTACGTGGCCTATGTCTCCGAGCAGAACCTCGTCCCCGACGAAACCGGCGAGCCGGTGGACCACCCCGACCTGCATGACCTCTTCGGCGACTTCGAGGACGGGCGCTACCCGCTCCATTTCAACCTGAACTGAAGCAGGCGCCGCCCGGCACGCGCTCGGTCTAGTAGCCGAGCGCGCATCCGTCCTTGCGCGGGTCCGACCCTCCGACCAGCACGCCCCCTTCATGGTCGATCAGGATCGCCTGAGCCCCGCCGATCGGCGTATCGGGCACGTTGACCTTGTGGCCACGCGCGGCGAGGTCGGCGTGCACTTGCGCCGCATAGCCCCGCTCGACGCCCAGCCCCTCGGCATCGGCAAAGCAGCGCGGGCCGTCGATCGCCTCCTGCGGGTCCATGCCGAAGTCGGCCACGTTGGTGAGGAACCGCGCGTGCCCGGTCGCCTGGTAGGCCCCGCCCATCACGCCGAACGGCATGATGATGCGGCCATTCTTCCGCAGCATCGCCGGGATGATCGTGTGCATCGGCCGCTTGCCGCCCTTCGCCTCGTTCGGGTGGCCCTCCTCCAGCGTGAAGCCCGCGCCGCGGTTCTGCAGCAGAATGCCGAACCGGTCCGAGGCAATCCCCGACCCGAAGCCATGGTAGATCGAATAGATCAGCGACACCGCCGTGCGGTCGCGGTCCACCACGGTGAGGTAGATCGTCTCCTTGTGGACGGCCTCCGACAGCTTGCGCGGATTCTCCATCGCCCGACCGGGGTCGACCAGTGCGGCCAGCTTCGCGCCGGTCGCAGGGTCGAGCATGTGGCCCAGACGCGTCATGTGCACGGGGTCGGCGATGAAGCGGTTGCGCGCATCGTAGGCGAGCTTGGTGGCCTCCGCCTCGATATGCGCGCGGTCTCCGCCGAAGGGGCTCATCGCCGCGATGTCGAAGTTCGCCAGGATATGCGCCAGCAGGATGGCCGTCGCCCCCTGCCCGTTCGGCGGGTGCTCCAGCAGATCGAAGCCGCGGTAGTGGCCCGCAACCGGCTCCCCCCAGGTCGCCTCGGTCGCCGCGAAATCGTCCAGCGTCTGGACACCGCCCATCGCCCGCAGCGCGGCCACCATGTCTTCGGCCACCTCGCCCTCGTAGAAGGCGCGCCGCCCCTCGCGGGCGATCCGGCGCAGCACTTCGGCCTGGCCGGGCGCGCGGAAGACCTGTCCGGCCCGCGCCGGGGCGCCGTCGAAGAGGAAGCGGTCGCGTGCGCCGCCCTGCAGGACGGGGGCATCGTCGATCCAGTCGAAAGCCACACGCGGCGCAACCGGCACGCCCTCGTCGGCATAGCGGATTGCCGGGGCAAGGATACGGTCGAGGCCCCAGGAGCCATGCGCTTCGGCGAGCCGGCAGAAGGCGTCGATGGCACCGGGGATGGTGACGGCCTCGGGGCCATAGACCGGCACGGCATCGAGGCCGAGGGCACGCATTTCGGCTGCGTCGAGCGCCGCCGGGGCGCGGCCCGAGCCGTTCAGCGCGATCACGTCTTCGGTGCCGGCGGGCTTGAGGAGCACGAAGCAGTCGCCGCCGATCCCGGTCATCTGCGGTTCGCAAATGCCCAGCAGCACCGCCGCAGCGATCGCCGCATCGACCGCGTTGCCGCCTTCTTCCAGCACCCCGATGGCGGTCTTGGCGGCGAGTGGGTGCGAGGTGGCGCAAAGGCCGTTCGCGGCAATTACCGGCGAGCGGCCCGGCAGGTGGAAATCGCGCATGATCGTGGTGGTCCTCCCGTTTCGCGCGCAAGCTAGGCGAGCGAGGCGGGAAAGCCAACGGGCGGCAGATCTGGTCGGGGAGGGGGAGGAAGACCTCGGCACCGCGCGCTGGGTGGGGGCTGTTGTGCGCGGTGCCGAGGGAAGCCTTGTGCAGCTACAAAACCGTTATCGCCGCGCATCCGGGCGGCGATTGGGTGAAATGAGGGCCATTGTGTGACGCGATCCCGGGGCGACTTTGCAGGACCCTTGGGGCGAGCGCAGCGGGGCATCCCATGATCATCTGCAAGATGGGCAGGCGCTTTGCCCCGCCCTGGTGTCGCAGGATGAATGACGCTGCGCGACCTGGCTCACGTCGCACGAAGCCGGCGCCGGCGTCCGAAATGCAACGTGTCGTCAGGCGTCCATTGTGTGCGGATCGAAGGGGATCGAGAAGCTGAGAATGTTCTCTCGCCCATCGCGATGATAGTCGAGCTCCTCGACGAGGCTGCGGATCAGAAACCAGCCGAACCCACCCTCTGGGAGATCGGACAGCTTGAGTCCGGGTGTCAGCGGGCGACCGAGGGGGATCTTTCCACCCGGCATCGCGCACCCGTTGTCGCGCACGTCGCAGCGCATGCGGCCGTTGGTGGCGGCCAGAGAAATCTCGATCCGCCCTTCCGATCCGCCATGTGGCGCCTCGAGGAAGGCATGCTCGACGATGTTGTTGAGGACTTCCGCAAGCACCAGTTCCGCCCCTCCGATCCGGTCGGGAGCGACGCCATGGCGTTCCAGTTCAGTTGCGACGCGCGCCAGCGCCACCCGCACCGACTCGAAGTCTGGCGCCAGGTACAGCCGCATCGCTGCCGTGATGTCCTTTTCCGGATCCGAGGCTGCTGCGTCCCCAGCCATCTTCCTAACCGGCGTCCGCAAGCCGGGTCCCCGACGTGCTGATCACGGCGACGGACGGGTGAATCGTGAAGACGGTGTCCATGCGGGTCAGCCGGAACACGCGCTCGACATTTGCGGTCAGGCCCGCAAGTTCGAGGCGGCGCGCTGGTCCGAGGAGCTTCATCGCCGCCACGAGTGCGCCAAGTCCGCTCGAATCTAGAAAGGTCACGTTTGCCAGGTCGAGAACGACGCGCGGTGCCGCATCGCCCGCCGCCGTCCGCACCGCGTCCTTGAACCGGATCGCTATGGCCGCGTCGATCCGCGGCTCGGCAACCTTCACGACTCGGAAACCGTCATGATCCTCGGCAACAAGTTCCATCTTCGCCTCCAGTACTGCTCGCGCATCCAAGGCTAGACGTTAATCCTTACCATTCTGTATTCAGGGTCACGGCCGGACCTGGCCCTGACCTGGGGGAACGAAATGCGCGAGATCGTGATTTCTGGAGCAGCTCGGACCGCAATGGGAGGGTTCCAGGGCGCGCTCGCCGCGCTTGATGCGCCCACCATTGGAGCAGCCGCGATCCGGGCGGCGCTTGCCGACTCACAGGGGGCGCCCGAGGCGGTGGACGAGGTCCTGATGGGTTGTGTCCTTCCCGCGGGACAAGGTCAGGCCCCCGCGCGGCAAGCGCTTTTCGCCGCTGGCCTGCCCGAGAGCGTTCCGGCCACCACGCTCAACAAGATGTGTGGCTCGGGCATGAAGGCGGCGATGATGGCTTTCGACACGCTCGCGCTGGGCCAGGCCGACGTGATCGTAGCCGGTGGAATGGAAAGCATGTCGAACGCCCCCTACCTGCTGCCGAAGATGCGCGGCGGGGCACGGCTCGGTCACGCCGAGGTCAAGGACCACATGTTCCTCGACGGGCTCGAGGACGCATACGACAAGGGGCGCCTGATGGGCACCTTCGCCGAGGACTGCGCCGAGGCGTTCCAGTTCACTCGCGCCGCACAAGATGCCTATGCCACCGCCTCGCTCACCCGGGCACTCGCGGCGCAGGGTTCTGGCGCCTTTGCCGCCGAGATCGCGCCCGTGACGGTCACTACCCGCAAGGGCGACGCCCTCGTCGATGCCGACGAGCAACCCGCAACCGCGCGGCCCGACAAGATCCCCACGCTCAAGCCCGCCTTCCGGGCGGGCGGAACGGTGACGGCCGCCAACTCTTCCTCGATCTCTGACGGCGCGGCCGCGCTTGTCCTTGCGGGGCGCGACGCGGCCGAGGCGCGTGGCCTGCGGGTCCGCGCCCGCATCATGGGTCACGCCAGCCACGCCCAGGCGCCCGCTCAGTTCCCTACCGCCCCGGTCCCAGCCGCCCGCAAGCTCCTTGAACGGCTGGGCTGGAGCGTGGCCGACGTCGATCTGTGGGAGGTCAACGAGGCTTTCGCCGTGGTGCCGATGGCCTTCATGCGCGAGATGGGCGTCTCCCACGAGGTGATGAACGTCAACGGTGGCGCCTGCGCACTCGGCCACCCGATCGGCGCCTCGGGTGCGCGGATCGTCGTCACGCTGCTCAACGCGCTCGAGGCGCATGGCCTGAAGCGCGGCGTGGCGGCGGTCTGCATCGGCGGCGGCGAGGGCACGGCCATCGCGATAGAGCGGCCCTGAGCCCCGCGCACGACCCATGGACAGCGCCCAGACGCAGCCGTAACCTGATACCTATAAAGGGAGTGCCCCGCCATGCCGCTGCCCATCCTGCCCATCGCCGCCGTCGCGCTGACTTCCGCCGCGGTCGTCCGCGCCATGCGGGCATTGCGCCCGGTCCGCATCGACCAGCGCGCCGAAGATGCGCTCGACGCTACCGATGACGGACTTGGTCTCGGCCGCGCGCCGGGTCGAGAGCAATCCAACGCCTCAGCCCGGTTCCGGAGGGTGTTCCGGTGGCGTGGGGACGGGCCGGGGATCGAGGTCGACTTCGGGCTGCTGGCGCGGTTCCGCGTGCGGAAGGTCTGACATGCTGCGCCTCCACCATTCAGCGACCTCGCCCTTCGTCCGCAAGGTGATGATCGTCCTGCACGAGACCGGGCAGCTTGCCGACGTGGCCCTTACCCCTGCGGCCGGCACCCCGGTCGACCCCGGCACCATGCCAATCGCGCACAACCCCCTCGGCAAGGTGCCCTGCCTCGAACGCCCCGGCGGCCCTTCGCTCTATGACAGCCGGGTGATCTGCCGGTTCCTCGACGACCGCGCCGGGGCGGGTCTCTATCCACCCGCTCCGCGGCTGTGGGACACTCTGACGCTCGAGGCCACCGGCGACGGGATCATGGAGGCGGCCATCCTGATGGTCTACGAGTGGCGCGTCCGCCCCGAGGCCTACCGCTATTCTGACTGGGTGGAGGGCCAGTGGACCAAGGTCGACCGCGCGCTCGACGCGCTTGTAGACAGATGGCTGAGCCACCTTGCCGGGCCGCTCGACATCGGCCAGATCGCGGTGGGCTGCGCGCTTGGCTACCTCGACTTCCGCCACGCCGACCGCAACTGGCGCGCCGGGCGCGATGGCCTGGCGGATTGGGAGGCGCGCTTTGCCGCGTTGCCGTCCGCAGCGGCAACGGCACCGCCTCCTGCCTGAACGACCAACCAATCTCTGCCACAAGACACCCCCGTGACCCTGCCTCTCGGTGCCTTCCTGTCGGTCTGGGCGATCCTTGCGCTCAACATCGCTTCGCCGGGACCGAACGTGCTCAACACGATCACGACTGCGATGGGGTCGGGCCGCGCCGCCGGCCTCGCGTCCGCGGCCGCCGTCGGCATCGGGATCGGGCTCTGGTGCCTGAGCATGTCGCTCGGCATGGCGGCTGTATTCCGGGTCGTGCCCTACGCCGAGGAGACCCTGACGCTCATGGCTGCCGGCCTGCTGGTCTGGTTCGCAGCGCGCTACCTCCGCGCCGGCTTCGCGATGGCGGCGCGCGAGCCGGAGCTGCGCGGGCTGGGCGGCCTCGGCATCAGGGCTGCCTTCCTGCGCTCGCTCGCCATCAACGCGACCAATCCCAAGGCGCTCACCACCTGGATCGCGATCCTCGGCATCTTCCCGACCGCGCTGGCCCGGCCGGCCGACATCGCACTCCTCACCGCCGGGGCGTGCTGCCTGTCGCTGACGATCCACGCCGCCTATGCCACCGCCTTTTCCACACCAGCGGCGGCGCGCCTCTACCTTGGCGCGGCGCCGGTGATCAACGGGGCGGTGGGCGTATTCTTTCTCGGCTTCGCTGCCAAGCTGGTCGCACCGCTACTGGCCCGGGCTCTGTCAATGGTTTGACAAGGCTCCTGTGCGACCAAACGCGCGGCCTGCGTGCGACGATGTGCGCTGGACGCGGCCGGGGGAGCCGTCTATTTAGCCCGGCTGAAAGGCTGCGGTATCTTCCGCCGCCCCTTCGCATGGTTGGGCCGCACTGGCCTAAGAACGGAGTAACGCTCGTGTCCCACGCAGAAGATCACGAAGGCACCCGGAGGGATTTCCTCTACTATGCCACGGCCGGGGCCGGCGCCGTCACCGCAGGCGCGGCGATCTGGCCGCTCGTGAACCAGATGAACCCCTCGGCCGACGTGCAGGCGCTGTCTTCGATCCAGGTCGACGTTTCGGGCGTCGCCGAAGGCACGCAGCTCACCGTCAAGTGGCTCGGCAAACCGGTGTTCATCCGCAACAGGACCCAGGAAGAGATCGACGAGGCGCGCGCCGTTGCACTGGGCGACCTCGTGGACAGGCTGGCCCAGAATGCCAACCTCGGCGCTGACGCCGACGCCTCCGACCAGAATCGGGCGCTCGATGCCGAAGGGCGCTGGCTCGTCATGATCGGTGTCTGCACCCACCTCGGATGTGTGCCGATCGGCGATGGCGCCGGTGACTTCAGCGGCTGGTTCTGCCCCTGCCACGGCTCGCACTACGACAACTCGGGCCGCATCCGCCGCGGGCCCGCCCCGCGCAATCTCGATGTTCCGGTGGCGTCCTTCCTGGACGAGACCACCATCAAGCTCGGCTGAGGAGGTCTGACCGATGGCCGGTATTCCGCACGACCATTATGAGCCCGGGTCGGGCTTCGAGACCTGGCTGCACAAGCGCCTGCCCATCGTGGCGCTGATGTACGACACGATCATGATCCCCACGCCCCGCAACCTGAACTGGATGTGGATCTGGGGGATCGTGCTGACA
>CAZOHN010000076.1:0-708 GCA_964579325.1 uncultured Rhodobacterales bacterium | reverse complement strand
CTGGTGATGCACTACACGCCGCATGTCGACATGGCCTTCGCCTCGGTCGAGCACATCATGCGCAATGTGAACGGCGGCCACATGCTGCGCTACATCCACCAGAACGGCGCCTCGCTGTTCTTCATCGCGGTCTACGCGCACATCTTCCGCGGCCTCTACTACGGCTCCTACAAGGCCCCGCGCGAGGTGACCTGGATCATCGGGATGCTGATCTACGTCCTCATGATGGGCACCGCCTTCATGGGCTACGTGCTGCCGTGGGGCCAGATGTCGTTCTGGGGCGCCACGGTGATCACCGGGCTCTTCGGCGCGATCCCCTTCGTCGGCGAGGGCATCCAGACATGGCTTCTCGGCGGCCCGGCCGTCGACAACGCAACGCTGAACCGCTTCCTGTCGCTGCACTACCTGCTGCCCTTCATCATCGTCGGCCTCGTGGCGGTGCACATCTGGGCCTTCCACACCACCGGCAACAACAATCCGACCGGTGTCGAGGTGCGGCGCACCTCGAAGGAGGAGGCCGAGCGTGATACTGTGCCTTTCTGGCCCTACTTCGTGATCAAGGACCTCTTCGCCCTGGCAGTGATCCTCGCGGCGTTCTTCGCGATCGTCGGATTCATGCCGAACTACCTCGGCCATCCCGACAACTACATCGAGGCGAACCCGCTGGTGACGCCGGCGCACATCGTGCCCGAATGGTACTTCCTGCCG
>CAZOHN010000075.1:0-14977 GCA_964579325.1 uncultured Rhodobacterales bacterium | reverse complement strand
AAAACTACATCCGAAACGCAGGATACGGTTCCGTGTAGGGTCATCCCGCTCTAAGAGTCAGCGCGAAAACCGGCCGCGAAATGCCTGCATCCGCGCGAGTAATCCGCGCTTGACTGGGCCCGTCCCGCCGGTGACGAGACGATCCACAATCACTTCGGGCGGGCAGGGCAGGCCGCTCGCCGGGTCAAGATAGCGGGGGTAAGCGATCAACGCAGCATGGGCGAGCGCGGCGAGCGAAGGTCGCGCCGCGCGGCGAGCGGGTGTCGCGGTACGGTCGCGCGTAAGGCCCCATCCGGCGTAGAAGGGCACACCATAGCAGGTGACAGGTCGGCTGCGGAGCAGCGCCTCAAAGCCGAGAAGCGAGGTCATCGTTGCGACCTCGTCGCAGGCGAGGATCAGGGCTCCCGGATCGGCATTGAAGGCAACGACGTCGGCGAGACGGGCCAAGTCCTCCGGCGGAATCGCGTCGTCGCGGAGGCCAGCCTCGACATCCGGGTGCGGCTTGTAGACCAGAACCGCTCCCGGGAAATCGGCGCGCGCGGCTTCGAGAAGGGCGCGGTTGGTCGCCACCTCGCGGCAGCCGAGGCGAATCGAGGCGTCGTCCTCGACCTGGCCAACCACGAGTATCTTTCGGCCCTCTGGCAGGTCCGGCAGCGGTCCCGCGACGAGGTTGTATTTCGTCGCGCCGCTGCGCGACAGGGCACGGACAAGCTTTTCGGCCCGGTAAAGCTGGCGGTCGGGATGCGTGGCGGCCTCTGCGACAAGCGCCTCGAGGCGCGAGGAGCGCGTCGGGTCGTAGTATAGTCCAAGGTCGTCGGCAACGAGTGAGAGGGGTGGGGTCAGCGCTGCGCCGAGACCGCGTGAGCGCAGAAAGCCGTCCTCGACGCACCGAAGGCCCGGGGTGTCGGAAAGGTCGGAAGCGCCCCAGACAAGGACACCGCGCCCAGCCGGGTTCGAGGGCGGGCGCGAGGCGAAGGCGAGGGGGCGGTGGCGTCCGAAGAAGGCGCGCAGGTGCGGTCGTTTCCAACGCCGCATCCCCACCGCTATGTATCCGCCGCGATCCTCGCGCCAGACGCGCGCCTCGGCTTCGAGCTGGTCGAGAACCTCCTCCAGCGTGCAGAGCCGGTCGCGACAGGGGTCGTACCAAGTGGGCGCCAGGATCATCGCAGCCGCAAAAAGCTGTGCCCGGGTCAGCTTGCGCTCGCGCCGGGGCACCGGGTTCTCGTCCTGTGTCAGCCCCCAGCCGGCATAGAACGGCTGGCCGAAGACGCGCGGCCGGTGGCCCGCGAGGATCGCCTCGAAGCCCATCTGGGAGGAGACGGTATAGACCGCTACGGCGCCTTCGAGCAGACGGTGAGGCGAGACCGGGTCGGACAGGAGCGAAACGCGCCCCTTTGCCTGCCCGGCGTGGAAATGGCCTGGTCTGAAGCCCTCCACGGTCTCGGGATGCGACTTTATCAGGATGCGCGCGCCGGGGTTCTCGATCTCGGCGAAGGCAAGCATCTCGGCGAAGGTCGCGGCATTCGCGCCGCTTGCGGTGACGGAGGCGTCGCCCTCGGTCTGGTCGATCACCAGTGCGTAACCGGGGTCTGGTACTGGCAGTGACGGGTCATGGATGTTGTATTTCGAAAGATCCGACGCCTTGAGACGCTCGATTGCGGCTCGTGCGCGTTCGAGAAGTGCAAAATCATCGAGCGGGTCGGTGGCCAGGAGGTGTTCGATGTACGAAGGGGTCGACGGGTCGAAATGCACGCCCTTTGGGTCGATCAATAGCCCCAGCGGGGGATCGCCCGCGCGGCCCGGTCGGACCGAGCGGAGGAAGGCGTCTTCGACCCGGATCACGCCCGCCCCCGTGATCGCGGCCACCGCCTCGCCGCGCCCCGAGGTCGGGCTTGTACCCCAGACGCCTACGAAGCCGTCCGCCCCCGGCGCGCCGAGCGTCACTTCATAGCCGGCGAGGGCGAGGATGCGCTGGATGCGGGGGCGGACAAAGAAGCCGCCGTTGTAGACGTGAAGTCGCCGGGGAGTGAGGTCCCCGGCGTCGGGATCATCCGGCTGTTTCACTGCGTCAGTTTGTGTTGTCGGCAATGCTGGCGATGGTGCTCGCCGTGCCGAGTGGGCCGGTCAGGGCCGCGAGTGTCTTCTGCCACTGCACATAGGGCGCTTCGGTGACATAGACCGTGTCGCTGTCGCGGATCACGAAATCGCGGGCGAGGAAGATGCCGTTGGGTTCCGTGAGGTCGAGCACATAGACCATGCGCTGGTCGCCGAGGAGGTCGCCGCGGCCAAGCACCGAGTTGGCGACTTCGGCCGGTTCGTTGCGGAAGACGAAGACACCGGTGGGGTCGGCGAGGCCGGAATTGAGACCTCCAACCTGCGCGATGGCCTCGATGGCCGAGAGGGTCTGCGTCTCGAAGGGTACGCGGGCCTGCCCACCTGTCGCCCCGATCGCCGTGAAGGCGCGGGTGTCCTTTTCGACGACGATCCGGTCGCCCGGCCTCAGCGCGATGTCGGCGTGGGGATTGCGATAGAGGTCCTGAAGCCAGACACGCCCGGTGTGTGCGCCGCGAACGACGGTAACCTGCGCCACTTCCGGTTCGATCGCCACGCCGCCTGCCTTGGCCAGCATTGCCGTGAGGGTGCGGGTCGGACGCTCGATCGGGTAGACGCCTTGTGCGCCGACTCCACCCGAGACGGTGACAGTCGCCCCGTCGCCGGCGAGGCGGCGGACGACGACCTGGGGGTCGGGGGTCTGCGTGTCGAGTTGGCGTGTGATCACCTGGCGCAGCGCCTCGGGCGTATTGCCGGCGGCTTGAAGACGGCCTGCGTAGGGAATGAAGATGAAGCCCTGGCCATCGACCTGAACTTCCTCAAGGGCCGTGGCGTTCTGGCCTTGCCCGGCCAGGATACCCTGGTCCACGTTCTCCCAGACGGTGATGCCGAGGACGTCGCCCGGCCGGATCTGGTCGGAACCGACGATGCCGGCGCTCTGGAAGGCCTGGTTGAAGCCCAGGCCTGGCGAGACCGCCGTGGCGCGGGTCACGCGGTCGTTGACGCTGACGATGAAGGCGTCGCCCTTCTCGAGTACCGATCCCTGGAAAATCTCGCGCTTGGTCGGGCCCGATCGAGGCAGGCCGCAGCCCGCAACAATCGACACGAGCGCCAGAAGGGCCAATGCCTTGGCCCCACGGGTCGCCATGGGTTTCACGGGATTACTCCTCGTTCTTATATGAACTGCCTCAGTCTTTTGCCGCAAGGGTAGCGAAACACGCGCAAAAATCCAGAACGCATTCCTGGGCTCAGGTCACGGCCTGCAACTGTTGCCGCGGCGCCGCGGTTGGTTGGGTGAGGGTTTCGTAGCGGTCCAGGGGCGAAAGCAGCGCGTCGGCGACGCTGCGAAGCGCTTTGCGACGCCCCCGGGCGGAATAGTATCCGCCGGGAATCTGTGACGTTTCAAGAAGATAACGGCGCATTGTGCGGTACGATCGGAGATCGGGCGGGTCGGGTTCCGCGAAGAAGGCGGATAGGGGCTGCGCCGAGACGAGGCCGGGACGGGCGTAGACGGCCCGCCCGAAGCACTTGAGCGGAAGTCCGCGCCAGAGCACCTGCTGCCCTGCGGTCGAGTTTACCGTGACGGCGGAACGCGCCTGGTCGAGGACGGGGGCAAGCTTGCCTCCCGGCAACAGATGCACGCGCCCCGCGACCCCGTGCCTCAGGGCCAATCGACGAACGAGCGGACGCAGCGGAGTGCGGCCGTCCTCCAGCGGATGGGCCTTGATCGCGAGGCGGTGATGGCCAGGTGCGCCGGTGGCGAAACTGCGGATGACAGTATCGAGGAAGTCCTCCATCCCCGGGAATGGGCCGTGATCGCGAAACGAGGCGTCGTGGGCCAGTTGCAGGAGCACAACATGGAATGGGTGGCCGCTGCGCAACAGCCGCCGGGTGCGATACCAGCGCTCCAGCGCGCGGAAGGGCAGGGTGGCGAGGCGGATTGCGTTCAGTCGGAACTCGCGCGCGACGGACGTGTCACGATGCGTGCGGAAGCCCGGGTAGCCACGGTTCGCGAAGAGGACGAGGAAGTGGTAAAGCGCGCCGTAGAACACGTGCTGCCACAGGTCGCCCCATGTCGCCGGTGCAGCGGGCAGGTCGTCAGGCGCGGTGCCAAGGGCCGCTTGCATCGCGGCCAGCGGCATCTGCATTACCCGGGAGTTGCCGTTGGCACCGCCGCGTTCGTAGGTGATCCAGTAGGGGCGCAGGTAACCCTCCTCGAAGACATGGACGGCGATGTTGCGCGCCTGAGCGGCGGCGATGGCTGCGGCGTGGACCGGGCGGGTATCGCCGTAGAGCACCAAGTCTGTGACCTGGCGGGCATCAAGCAGCGCGGCGCAGGAGGCCGGCCAATCCGCAGGGGTGCCACGGTAGGGGACATAGCCTGCACGAAAACGCCAGAAGGCTCGGTCGCCCGCATTGAACCCGACGCGCAGGGTCTCCGCTCCCGCCTCGCGCAGGAGGCGCGCGAGGGCGTCGAAAAACGGCCCATGCGGTCCTTGCAGAAAGACAAATACGCGGCCCTGTGCAGTCATGGTGCAGACAGTCTACCGCGCGGAGCGCTCGTCGTCACCCGCGCCTTGCGCGGGCGCGGGCCTCGGGCTACCTCGGAAGCGGACCGCAGGGAGACCGCCCAATGTTCACCGGAATAATCACCGATGTCGGCATGCTCCGCTCGGTCGAGATGCAGGGCGACCTGAAAGCCCGGATCGGCACAGCCTACCGGCCCGAAAGCATCGACATCGGCGCCTCGATCGCCTGCGACGGGGTCTGCCTTACCGTGGTCGACCGTGGGGCTGACCGGCAGGGTGGCTGGTTTGACGTGCAGATATCGGCAGAGACCGTCAGCAAGACCAACATCGGCCGGAACGCCTGGGCGCCGGGCCGCAGGGTCAACCTCGAACGTGCATTGAAAGTAGGCGACGAACTCGGCGGACACATCGTCTCGGGTCATGTTGATGGGGTGGCGCGCGTGGTGTCGGTGCGTGACGAGGGCGACAGCACCCGCGTTCGGTTCGCTGCGCCCGAGGCACTCGCGCGGTTCATCGCGCCGAAGGGCTCTGTAGCGCTGAACGGAACCTCGCTTACGGTGAACGAAGTCGACGGGACCGAGTTCGGCGTGAACCTGATCCCGCACACCAAGACAGTCACGTCCTGGGGCGATGTTGCCGAAGGCGACCCGGTGAATCTCGAGATCGACACGCTGGCGCGCTACGTCGCGCGCCTGAATGACTGGGCGGCAGGCAAGGGATGAAGGTCTTTCCGCCCGAGCGTATCGTCTGCCTCACCGAGGAAACGGTCGAGACGCTTTACCTGCTGGGCGAGGAGGCACGGATCGTGGGCGTTTCGGGATACGCCGTGCGCCCGCCAAGAGTCCGCCGCGAGAAGCCGCGGGTTTCGGCCTTCATCTCCGCCGATGTTCCAAAGGTGCTGGCGCTGAACCCGGACCTCGTGCTCCTGTTCTCCGACATCCAGGCGCCCATCGCCGCCGACCTCGCCCGGGCCGGAGTGGCCGTCCACCTTTTCAACCAGCGCGACCTTGCAGGCATCTACGCCATGATCCGCGCGCTGGGCGCGCTGGTCGGCGCGGCGGAGCGTGCGGACCGGCTTGCGGCAGATCTTGCGGCGCGCGTTGAGGCGGTTCGGGCCGCGCAGGCCGGGTTGCCGCGTGTGCGGGTCTATTTCGAGGAATGGGACGAACCGCACCTGAGCGGGGTGGGTTGGGTTTCGGACCTGATCGAGGCGGCGGGAGGCGAGGACGTCTTTCGGCATCTCGCTGGAGAGCCCGCCGCAAAGGACCGCATCGTCAACTCCGAGCAGGTGATAGCGGCCTCGCCCGAGTTGATCCTTGGCTCGTGGTGCGGCAAGAAGGTTCGCCCGGAGCGGATCGCTGCGCGGCCCGGATGGGACGCGATCCCCGCTGTCGCGGCTGGCCGGATTGTCGAGGTCAAATCGCCAATCATCCTCCAGCCGGGGCCGGCGGCGTTGACGGATGGGCTTGACGCGGTGTCGAGGGCGATCGCGGAAGCGCGCGAGAGCATGGGAAGGGCGGCTGCATGAACGGCAGGTGGATCGGGCACAACGGCGGGCCGACGCTGGAAGCGGGCGCCTCGTGGCGCAAGTATGCCTGGACCAAGGCGCGGGCCGATCTCTTGCCGACGCTGCCGATCGAGGTGGTTCGCCTGCGGGTGAAGCGGGCCGCAGAGATCGGGCTCGACTACCGCATTTATGCCTCCTTCCACGCGGCTTCGGGCCACGACATCGTGGCGCTCCTGTTCTCGTCGAACGCGCTTCGGTTGTTGCCCCCGGTCCCGTGCCTGCCGCAGGATCGGGCGGAACGGCTTGCCGCCGTGGCCTCCTGCGGCCGGGCGGCGCTGATCCATGCACCGCTGATGCCCGACCAGGCATTGGCCCTGGCAGCACCGCATCTGGACCACGCCGCGCCTGCCCCGCGCCCCTTTGCGAACTGGGACGAGACGCGGGCGGCCGTGCGTCAGGTGCTCGTGCCCGCACGCTGGCAGGCCGACCGGGTCCTTATGGTCGGTGACACTTCGGACGAGCGGCGTTGGTCGGAGGCCGGACGCCTTGCCGGTTATCTCGCCGCTGACCGCTATTTCCGGATGTGACGCTGCGTTATCGCCGCAGGCCGACATTGAGTTGGCGCGCCGGGCCGCTAGTGTCGAAGTGTCGATCTGGGGGGAAGATAATGATCCGACATACGATTTCGGCACTTGCAGCAATCGCTTTTCTGGCCCTGCCAGGTCAGGCCACGACCATAGCGGACCGCTATTCCAGCTTCTGGGTGTTTGGCGACAGCCTGAGCGATACTGGTAACATCTTCAACCAGTTCGGCGGCACATTTCCGCCACCGCCCTATTTCGACGGCAACTTCACCAATGGCCCCGTCTGGGCCGATGCGATCACAGCGACCTATGCACCGGGCACCACCGCGAACCTCGCATTCGGGGGGGCGAAGGCAACGACGGACGCTGATATCGTTCCCGACTTCACGGCGCAGCGCGCAATATTCGAGGCGATTCCGAAGCTACTCGGCGACACACCGCTCGCAGCGGTCTGGTTCGGATCGAATGACGTGTTCGGCGGAATCGGCAATGCGTCCGCCGATCCGGCAAACGCCGAAGCCATCATCGGAAGCACGGTGTTTCAGACCGTGACCTCGGTCGTTTCGGGGATCCTCGATCTTGCCTCGTTGGGGATCGAGCACTTCATAGTTCCGAACCTGCCCAATCTCGGCCTGACACCGCGCATAGCCAAGGAAGGCCCGCTCGCAATACAGCTGGGGACCGGCGCATCGCTTGCCTATAACGGCGCCCTGGCGACCGCACTCGACGGGCTCGGTGCACTCGGCCTCAACATCTACAGGGTCGATGTGTTCTCACTCTTCAACGATGCCATCGGCGACCCGGGCAAATACGGGATGACCGATGTCGCGGAGCCGTGCCTCGACCTCGAACCCTTCTCTCTGCTTTTCGGGGCTCCCTTGCCGCAGGTGTGTGACGACCCGGACAAGCGACTCTTCTGGGATGTGCTGCACCCGACCGCAGTTGGACATGCCGCGATCCTGTCGTCGGTGCGCGACGTGGTCCCGGTCCCGCTTCCGGCGGGGGGGCTGCTTCTTGTCTCGGCAATCGGGCTTCTGGCGCTGCGCCGCCGCGCTGCGTGATTTCAGGCCGCCCCGGCCCGCGCGGGCCGGGGCGGTTGCCTCTGGCCTTTCCGTCCTCCCGCGAATATCTGCTGGGCCAACTGCGAGGATGCCATGGCCGACACCACCGTGACCGAATACTCAGACGCCGTTTCCTCGATCGAGGAGATCATCGACGATGCCCGAAACGGGCGAATGTTCATCCTCGTCGACCATGAGGATCGGGAGAACGAAGGCGATCTGGTGATTCCCGCGCAGATGTGCACGCCGACCGCCATCAACTTCATGGCAAGGCACGGTCGGGGGCTGATCTGTCTGGCGCTCACTGCCGACCGCGTGGATCAACTGGGCCTGCAGTTGATGGACCGGAAGAACTCGTCACGGCATTCTTCGGCCTTTACTCTCTCGATCGAGGCTGTCGAGGGCATTGCAACCGGGATCTCCGCCGCCGATCGCGCCCGCACGGTGTCGGTCGCTATCGATCCGACCAAGGGCGCAACCGACATTGCCTCGCCCGGGCATATCTTTCCGTTGCGCGCGCGCGATGGCGGTGTGCTTGTGCGGGCGGGCCATACCGAAGCGGCGGTGGACATCTCGCGCCTCGCAGGTCTCAATCCTTCGGGCGTCATCTGCGAGGTGATGAACGAGGACGGGACGATGGCGCGCCTGCCCGATCTCGTCGCCTTTGCGCAGATGCATGGGCTGAAGATCGGAACCATCGCCGACCTGATCGCCTATCGCCGACGCAACGACAACCTCGTGAAGGTGACGGACCAACGCAGCATCCAGTCGGAATTCGGGGGCGAATGGACGATGCGCGTCTTTACAGATGCGACCCATGGCTCGGAGCACATCGCGCTTGTGAAGGGTGATCTCTCGTCGCCCGGCCCGGTGACCGTCCGCATGCACACGCTCGACCCGCTGCTCGATGTGGTGGGTCTCGGCGGCGTTGGCCGCGCACGCGAATTCGGGAACGCCATGAAACTGATCGCGGACGAAGGGAGGGGCGTCCTCGTGCTTCTGCGCGATACCAACATGAAGCTGGTCATGGAGGATGCCGCCTCGCCGCAGACGCTTCGCCAGTATGGTCTTGGCGCACAGATCCTGTCTTCGCTGGGCTTGGACGAGATCGTTCTGCTGACCAATTCGGCCAAGCCCAAGGTGGTCGGCCTCGAAGGCTACGGCCTGTCGATCGTCGGCACCCGCCCGATCCCCAAGGACTGACCGAGATGGCCGGAACCGAACTCCACTACACCCTCCCGCTCCCCGCATTCGACAAGCCGGTGAAACTTCTCATCGTCGTAGCGCCCTACTACAAGGACGTGACTGACATGTTGGTGACCGGCGCGCGAGCCGTTGCGGCCGCAGTGGGGGCCGAGGCGGAAGTCGTCGAGGTCCCCGGCGCGTTGGAAGTGCCGACGGCAATCCGCCTTGCCCGGGGGCGGACGGAATTCGACGGCTTCGTCGCGCTGGGCTGTGTGATTCGTGGTGAGACCACGCATTACGATACTGTCTGCAACGACAGTTCGCGCGCGCTGGCGCTTCTCGGCCTCGATGGCGCTTGCATCGGCAACGGTATTTTGACGGTCGAGAACCGCGAGCAGGCGATCGTCCGGGCCGAACCGGATGGACAGAACAAGGGCGGCGGTGCGGCCGCGGCGGCTCTCCACCTCGTCGCACTCTCGCGCAAATGGTCCAACACAAGCAAGGGCATCGGCTTTCTTGCCCGCTCTGAAGGGCAGCGTGGCTGATGAATTCTCCACGGCAGATGAAATCGGCCGCGCGCCTGTATGCGCTGCAAGCCCTGTTCCAGATGGAGATCTCGGGCCAGACAGTCGAACTGGTCTCTCGTGAGTTCGAGACGCACCGGATGGGCGCGGTCTACGATGGCGAGGAGATGGTCGAGGGTGACGTCGACCTCTTCCGCAAGACCGTGGCGGACGCTGTGAACTGGCAAGCCAAGATCGACCAGATGACAGACCGGGCTCTGGTCGAGAAGTGGCCGATCGACCGGATCGACCCTACGTTGCGCGCGCTGTTCCGCGCGGCCGGGGCCGAGCTTCTCGAAGGCGCGGCGCCACCTAAGGTGGTCATCAACGAATATGTCGAGGTGGCGAAGGCGTTCTTTCCCGAGGGACGCGAGTCCAGGTTCGTGAACGCTGTGCTGGACCACATGGCGCGTGAGGCGAAGCCCGCGGCGTTCTCCTAGGCCCGGCCCGTCACATCCACGAGGCAGGGGGCAAGCGCATTCCGATGCACGCCAGAGAGTGCGAGCGCCCAGGCACCCGGGAACATCCACGGTACCTCGTCGGCATAGGTGTGAACGGTGACAGACGCGCCGGGCACCAGTCGGCCCACGAACGTCGCGATCCGATCATGTGCGATGCCCCAAGGCATCGGAGGAACGGTGTAGGCGGCGGTTAACCGGAACCCTTGCCCCGTCTGGGCGGCGAATCCTGGCGGCACGGTGTCGAAATGGAGCGTCGCGCGGGGGTATCTCGTGAAGATGTCCGCAATGATCGCGGCGACTGCATCAGGCTCAAGATACATGAAGAGCCCAGCTGCCAGAAACACGGGCGGGACTTGCCCGGCGACGTCCAGCCAGGCCCGTGAGTCCGTGGCCGATGCGGCGATCTCGATCCGCCGAGGATCGGCTGGAAGAAGCTGTGCGCGAAGGTCTATCACCTCAGGCAACTCAACCCCGATCCAGCGGGTCTCTACGCCTGGCGCCGTCCGCCAGAACTGCGTTTCCAGGCCATCGCCAAGGCTGACCACTGCCGCGCCGGGCCATTGCGCAAGGTGCCGCGCGACCACCGCATCACCATGTCGGGCACGGAGGGCGTGGTAGGGGCGCGGCAAACCGAAGCGCTCGCGGAAAGGATAGGCGAGTCGTGTGACGACGTCTGACACGACCGGGTCGGGCAGAATCGCGAGCGGCCCGGCAGCGTAGGCGGCCCGGTGCCAAAGCGGCCAGAGCAGCGTCTCGGAGACGCCGGAAAGGGTAGGGCGCAGCCTCGGCCGAAACGGTGAATGGGTCATGCGTGAGCGCCTCCCCCTGATCTGAGGATGGGGAGCGCCGGCAACATCGACAACCGGCAGCGGTGTCAATCAATCGGCGATCTCGTAGGGCAAAAGGCCGCGGCGATCGGGATCGATCCGAAGCCGTCTTTCGAGCGGCGGCACACTGCGCTGGTGACAATCGGCGCGCTCGCAGATCCGGCAGGAGATGCCGATGGGCTCGAAGCCGCGGGAGAGGTCGAGGCCATCGGCGTAGACCAGCGCCCCGGCGTGGCTCACCTCGCACCCCAGGCCGATGGCGAAACGCCGCACCGGCGCGCCCCAGGCGCCAGCGGGCTTGGTCACCTCGCGCGACAGGCAGAAGTAGCGCACCCCGTCGGGCGTGACCGCAAGCTGGCGCAGGAAGCGGCCCGGCGTCTCGAACGATTGGTGGACGTTCCACAGGGGGCAGGCCCCGCCGAAGCGGGCAAACTGCAGCCGCGTAGCCGAGTGACGCTTGGTGATGGTTCCGGCCTGATCGACGCGGACGAAAAAGAAGGGCACGCCCTTGAGCCCCGGTCTCTGCAACGTCGAGAGCCGGTGCGCGACTTGCTCGATTGAGGCGCCGAAACGGTCTGCCAGCCGCTCTAGGTCATGCCGTTCGTGCTGGGCTGCCTCCAGAAACGCGCGGTAAGGCATCTGCGCCGCGCCGGCGAAGTAGTTGGCAAGGCCGGTGCGGGCTATGGCGCGCGCAGTATCGGTCTGGAACCGCGCGAGGTCCAGCGTCGCCTCGATCAGGTCGGCGTAGAGGATCAGCGCAACCTGGTGCAGCAGCTGAAAAGTGCGCGTCTCGACCGCGGCCCCGTCGGAAAGCGCCAGCCGCCCGGCCTTCGCGTCGAAGTCCCGCAGTCTGCGACCATCGCCGGCGACGATCTCGATCCCGCGTCCTGCAAGCGCCTGAGACGCGCGGGCCACAGAATCGGCCCGCACGCCATCGGGGCAGGCGAAGTGCTCGGCGGCGTGGTCGACCGCGTCGATGTAGTTGTCGCAGTAGTGGAAAAAGTCGCGCACCTCCTCCCAGGGCGATGGTTTCAGCCCCGCTCCTTCGCGCCCGAGCGCTTCGTCGAGAGAGGCGAGGCGCTCGTGGGCTTGCCGGTAGGCGCGGTGCAGGTCGATCACCGCACGGGCGAGGGCGGGGGCGTTCGAGGCTGCAAGCCGCAGGTCGGCGACCGGCGGAGGCGTGGGGATCGCGGGGTCGGACAGCGCCTCGCGCAGATCGCTTGCCAGCCGCTCGGCGTCGCCGGTGGAAAGCTCGGTAACGTCGAAGCCGAACTCCTGCGCCAGCGCAAGCACGACCCCGGCCGAAACCGGGCGGTGATTGTTCTCCATCTGGTTCAGGTAGGGAAGCGAGACTCCGAGCTTCTCGGCAAAGAGCTTCTGCGTAAGCCCGAGCTTCGCCCGAGTCTCGCGCAATTTTACCCCGGCATAGAGTTTCTGCGCGACCATGCCCGCCTCCTTTGCAAGTGCGATTGCTAACCTTTGCAAACAGGATCAGGCAACCCCGATCTCGCGCTCGCGCCGGATCACGTAGAGGATCGAAAGCACCGAAGCGACCGAGGTGGACAGCATCAGGAACAGGAGCGGGTAGGGGCCGCTCCCGGGTGTGAGCAGCGCGCCAGCCAACGCCGACAGGGCGGCTCCGCCGCCGATGGTGATCGCGCCGCCGAGGCCGGAGGCCGTACCGGCAAGGCGCGGGCGGACCGAGAGCATCCCGGCTGTGGCGTTGGGCAGCACCATGCCGTTGCCGAGCCCCACGAAGGTAAAGAACCCGAAGAAGACCGCCGGGTGTTCGAGACCTGCTGCATAGAGTGCGATCAACAGCCCAAGCCCCGCGCAGGTGACAAGCGTCCCCCACAGGACCATGTGGTTCACGCCGACCCGGACCGAGAAGCGCCCGGAAAGAAAGTTACCGGCGGCGTATCCAAGGGCCGGTGCGCCGAAGTAGAGGCCGAGAACGGCCGGCGAGAGGCCGAAGATCTCCGATCCGACGTAGGGTGCGCCGCCGAGGTAGGCAAAGAAGGCTCCCGACGCGAACGCGGAGGCCGCGCAGTATCCCCAGAAGCGGCGTGCCGTCAGCAGTTCCGGATACTGCCGGAACTGTTCGGCAAAGCTGGAAGAACGGTTACGGGCCGTTTCGCCCATGTCCGACCACGCCAGCCATAGCAGAGCAATGCCGCAGCCCAGCAGCAACAGGAAGCTCGCCTGCCAGCCGAACGCTTCGTCGAGCAGACCGCCGATCATTGGCCCGACCATCGGCACGACCGCCATGCCCATGGTGACGTAGCCGATCATCGAGGCCGCTTCCTCCTGGCCGACCATGTCGCGCACGACCGCGCGACCGAGCACAAGTCCGGCAATGATCACGGCCTGAAGGGCGCGGAAAGCGAGGAAGGTCTCGACGTTGGGTGCCACCAGCGTGCCGACGGTCGCGACCAGAAAGACCACGATCGCCGTCAGTGTGACGGGACGCCGTCCGAACCGGTCCGAGATTGGGCCGAGAAAGAGCTGAAGGACTGCGTTCACGCCCAGATAGAGCGCGACGGACAACTGCATCAGCCTGTATTCGGTGCCGAAATACTCTGCCATCACCGGAAGCGACGGCAGAAAGATGTTCATGCTGAGCGCACCAAGCCCTGCAAGCAGGACCAGAGTAATGATGTGTGGCGGGGTGGTGCGGTCGAGAAAGCGGACCGTCGGACGACTGGACATACCTCCGACCTAGCGCCAGCGGACAGGGCTGTCCATCGACGGTCGCGCAGGGCGACCTGTGCGCCGGCTCACCATTTCTGGAACACCAGCCACGCGCCGCCTGCAATCATTGCAAAGCCGAGGACATGGTTCAGCGCAACAGGCTCACGAAGATAGAGGACGCTGAACACAAGAAACACCGACAGTGTAATCACTTCCTGGATCGTCTTGAGTTCGACCGCCGAGAAGTAGCCGTGCCCGATCCGGTTTGCGGGGACCTGGAGCAGATACTCGAAGAAGGCGATCCCCCAACTGATCAGGATCACGAGAAGAAGCGGCGCCGCCTTGTACTTGAGATGACCATACCAGGCGAAGGTCATGAAGATGTTGGACGCGATCAGAAGGCCGATCGTGACGACCGGGACGGGGAGCTGCGGCATGGGGAACACTCGCGCGGGAAGGACCGATGGCATATAGCTCGCCCACGCCAAACTCTCCAGCGGTGTGCCTGAGTTCGCGAGTATTCAATATTCTCGATGGCCGCTGCGAATAGTTTGCAAAGTTGCGATCCCGCCCTTTGCCGCATCGAGGCAAGCAGATAGGGTGCAGGACGGACAGGGAGGGGTGACATGCGAGATATCCTGAACGAGCTGGAGGAGCGCCGCTCGACCGCACGCCTCGGCGGCGGGGCGCGCCGGATCGAGGCGCAGCATGCAAAGGGCAAGCTGACCGCCCGCGAACGGATCGAGCTCCTTCTCGACGAGGGGTCGTTCGAGGAATTCGACATGTTCATCGCCCACCGCTGCACCGACTTCGGGATGGAGAAGGAGCGGCCCGCAGGCGATGGCGTCGTGACGGGCTGGGGCACCATCAATGGCCGCATGGTTTACGTGTTCAGCCAGGACTTCACGGTAATGGGCGGGTCGGTTTCCGAGACCCACGGCCAGAAGATCTGCAAGATCATGGACATGGCGGTGCGTAACGGCGCGCCCGTGATCGGCATCAACGACTCGGGCGGTGCCCGTATCCAGGAAGGCGTTGCATCGCTCGCCGCCTATGGCGAGGTGTTCCAGCGCAACATCGAGGCTTCGGGTGTGGTCCCGCAGATCAGCCTCATCATGGGGCCCTGTGCGGGCGGGGCGGTCTACAGCCCCGCGATGACCGATTTCATCTTCATGGTGCGCGACACGAGTTACATGTTCGTGACCGGCCCCGAGGTGGTGAAGACGGTGACGAACGAGGTGGTCACGGCCGAGGAACTGGGCGGCGCGCGCACGCACACCACGAAAAGTTCGGTCGCCGATGGCGCCTTCGAAAACGATGTCGAGGCGCTGGCCGAGGTGCGGCGGCTATTCGACTTCCTTCCCCTCAACAACCGCGAGAAGGCGCCTGTCCGGCCCTTCTTCGATGCGCCCGACCGGTTGGAGCCGAGCCTCGATACGCTGGTGCCTGACAATCCCAACCAGCCCTACGACATGAAGGAACTGATCCTGAAGGTCGCCGACGAGGGCGACTTCTTCG
>CAZOHN010000074.1:2297-15109 GCA_964579325.1 uncultured Rhodobacterales bacterium | reverse complement strand
GACGCCGTGCAGGCCGCCGGAGGTCTGGTAGGCCTTGCCGGAGAACTTGCCGCCCGAGTGGAGCGTACAGAGGATCACCTCGAGCGCGGACTTGCCGGGGAACTTCGGGTGCGGATCGACGGGGATGCCGCGGCCGTTGTCGCGGACGGTGAGGGAGTGGTCCTCGTGCAGTTCGACCTCGATGCGGGTGGCGTGGCCCGCGACCGCCTCGTCCATCGAGTTGTCGAGGATTTCCGCGACGAGGTGGTGCAGCGCGCGTTCGTCGGTGCCGCCGATATACATGCCGGGGCGCTTGCGGACGGGTTCCAGCCCTTCGAGGACCTCGATGGAGGAGGCGTCGTAGGTGCCGTCGCGGCCCGAAAGGAGGTCGTTTGCCATCGTTGCTGCCCGCCCGTGTTGTGGTTGGGCGATGTTATGGCAGAGCGGATGGGCGGGGGGAAGGCGGGGTCAGACGTGGGCGAGCGTGACGAGTTGCCAGCGGTTCGCCGTGTTCGGGTCGGCCTTCCAGCACATCACGGGGAAGGACCGGGCGCGCTGCTGCTGCGACATCGCGGCCTTGGCGGCCCGAACGGCCTCCATGTCGGCTTCGTTGCCCGAGGTGACGAGGAAGCCCACGATGGCGTCGGGCGGGAACCCGAAGGTGTTGATCTCGGGGTTCGTGTCCCGGTATTCGGTTTCCTGCTGCGCCTTGATCGCCGCGAAGCGGTCGCTCACGGCCCTGTCGGAGTAGGAAGAGAGGGGGGCATCGTTCTGGACGCCCGCAGTCTTGCCGCTGCTCTGGTCCTGCTCCCACTCCGAGAAGTCGGCCCGCCCTTCCTTGCCGCGCATGAAGCGCGCGCCCATCGCGTTCGGGTCGGCGAGGGTGGCGACTCGGGGTGCGGTGATGGCGTTGCCGGTATCGGGCTTGGGGCCGCGGTCCTCGTCGCTGACGATCATCTTGAAGTAGTGAGGCTTCATCGCCGGGCTGGTGAGCGTCCAGTTGACCTTCGCGTGGGCGAGCGCCCCGCCTTCGTTCACGTCCTCGGGCGCCATGGCGATCCGCCCGCCGACGGCGTGGGCGGCGACCCCTTCCTGCGCGCTTGCCCTGTGCATCTTGTCGAGGTCCTTGCGCTGCACGGCGGTCACGAGGAGCAGGCCCGCTTCGTAGATCGCCTTGACGCGCAGCGAGGCCGGGGTGTCCTCCTCGGCCGGCGCGATATCGACGGCGGGCGACAGGCTGCGCGCGGGCACCGCCCTGGACGGCGCTGTCGAGAGGATCTGGGGCTCGGGCGGGCGATCGGGTGATGCGCCCTTCGACGGCTTGATCGGGCCTTTCTCCCGGGGGGAGGGGGAGGGCACCCCCGACACGGCCTTCGGCGCAGGGTCGGCGGGAAGACTGAGTGCGGTGAGTGCATCGGGAATGGCGCGGATCAGGTCTTCGTCCGAGGACAGCGTGTCGTCCGATGCCTTGAGGTGTGCGAGCACCGCGCGGCGGGCGTGGAACTTCGACAGCGCACCGAAGCGTTCCGCAAAGCGGCTCAGGTAGGTATCCGTGATCTGGCCGACCGATCCGGCCAGCTTGCGCTGCGCGGCCCCGTTGTCGGCAAGATCGGCGAGCCTCGCGAGAGCGGTCACCGCCGGGCTGCGGTCGGCGGCACCTTGAGCCGGATCTGTCCCGCCCGACGGTCCGGACGGGACGCGGCGCATCGCGCCGGAAGGGCTGCGCCGGGCCATTACCAACGACACGGAAACCTCCTTCCAAGGGAGCGCGGACAGGAGCCGCAGGGCCGACTATCGCCCCGGTTGCGCGCGCTGTAAAGCCTCGTGCCCTACGCCGGTTCGGCCAGCCGCTTCTCCCACATCGCCTTGTAGGCGGGGCGGGACTGGCAGGCGGCGAGCCAGGCGGCGATGGCGGGGTAGCCTTCGATCAGGCCCTTGGCGCCGGTGGCGTAGCGGACGATCTCGGCCATGTTGATGTCGGCGACGGTGAAGCGGTGGCCGACCATGTGGCCCTGTGTGGCGAGGTGGGCGTCGAGGACCTTGAGGGGCCGGTGGAGCTTTTCCACGAAGGCGGGCACGTCGTCCTCGCGGTTCTCGGTCACGGCGTAGAGGATGCCGAGGGCGGGCGGTTCGATCGCGGTGGCACCGTAGAGCGCCCACTGCATCATCAGCGCGTCCTCGTGCAGGTCGGCGGGTGCGAGCGGGCCGCCGTGTTTCTTCGCGAGGTAGAGGTTGATCGCGAGGGATTCCGACAGCACGAACCCGTCGTCCTCGATCACCGGGATCGCGCCGGCGGGGCTGAGGGCGAGGAAGTCGGGCGAGAGGGTGTGGGGCGGGGCGCCGGGGGCGTGGGGATCGGGCAGGCGGTAGGCCTGGATGACCGGGACCTGCGCGGCCTCGATCCCCAGTTCGCCCGCGAGCCAGAATGTGCGGGTCGCGCGGCTGCGGTGGACGCCGTGGACGGTGAGCATGGTGGGCCTCCCGGGGATGCGGACAGTGTGGTGCCGCAGGGATAGGACGAACCGCGACTGGAGAGAAGCGGGAAACAATCTCAAGGGGATGTTCACGAGTGTGGGGGAATACCTGTCTTGTCTCTCGCGACGGTAGAGGGATATGCACTCTCATTCGGTGAGCCGAATGTTTTTGGTTGCGAGGTCTCGGGCGGCGGGTATGGAACGCGAGGACAAGGCGGAGATCGTCGACCGTCTCTATGACGTGGCGCTCGACCCGATCCGTCTGGAGGATCTTCTGGAAGTCTGGGAGCAGCACGCCGCGCCGCTGCGCGGGGAAGCGGACGCGACCCCCACCGATCCCGCGATCGAAGCGCATCTCGACAGGGCCTCGGTGTTTCTCGACCGCCTCGAGGTCGGTCGCGCCGGAGATGGTCCGCACAGCGTGCTTGACGAGATCCCGCGCAGCGCGGCCTTCGTCAGCGACGGGGTGACGCTGGTGGCCTGCAACCGGCCCGCGACGGTCGCGTTCTCGGTGGTGGAAGGCGTGCCGCTGGCGGCGCTGCCGTTCGAGGCGGGCGACGTCGAGGTGCTGGCCCGGGAGATCCGCCAGGTGGCCTCGGGCCGGGGTGTGAAGATCGCCACGATGCGGATCCGGTCGGTCGCCACGGAGTCGCCGGTGATCCTGCGGGTAAGCCGGGTGGCGCCGGAGAACGGCCGGGCGCTGGCGCTGGTGGTCTCGACCGAGCTGGTCTGGCCGGAGGGGTTCGACCTGACCGTGCAGGAGGCCTTCGGGCTGACGCCGGCCGAAGTCGAGATCGTGCGCGGGGTCAGCCTGGGCTGGCCGGTGCGCGAGATCGCGCGGCGGCGCGGGCGGTCGGCCGAGACGGTGCGGACACAGATGCGCTCGATCCTGGCCAAGACCGAGACCCATTCGCAATCGGAACTGGTGCGGGTGGTGCTGGGCCTGATGGACGTGAGCCTGGTGCACGTGGGCGGCGCGGATCGCGCGGCGGCGCGGACGGGCGGCACGCCCGAGGTCGTCATGCAGGCGGTGACGGCCCGCGGCGGGCGCCGGCTGGAATGGATCGAGTTCGGGGCGGTGCAGGGCCAGCCCTGCCTCTACATGCACCTCGACTTCGGGCTGATCCGATGGCCGGCCTCGGCCGAGCGCGAGGCGGCCGAGCGCGGGCTGAGGGTGATCGTGCCGGTCCGCGCGGGTTATGGCGGCACGAGCCCGCTGCCGCCGCGCGAGGACCACCTCGAGGGGATCGCGGCCGACTATGCCGCCGTTCTCGACCATCTCGGCGTCGCGCGGGCGGTGATCATCTGCCTTGGGTCCGACCTGCGGTTCGCCGCGAAGCTGGCGGTCGACCGGCCCGAGCTGGTGGCGGGGATCATCGGCTGCGGGGCCCAGCTGCCGCTGTTCTCGCCCGCGCAGTACGAGCGGATGGACAAGTGGCAGCGGTTCATCCTGGCGAACGCGCGCTATGCCCCCAAGGTGTTGCCGTTCCTGGTGAAGGCGGGCTTTTCGCTGGCCCGGCGGCTGGGCAAGGAGAAGTTCTTCGCACAGGTCAACGGCGGCTCGCCCGCCGACATGGCGACTTTCGCCGACCCCGAGGTGCGGGCAGCGATCCTCGCGGGCTCGGAGGTGTGCCTGTCGGAGCGGTTCAGCGCGCACGAGGCCTTCGCGGCGGAGTGCATCGGGTCGGAGCGCGACTGGAGCCGGGTGCTGCACGCCTGCCCGGTGCCCATCCGGCTCTACCAGGGGGACCAGGACCCCCAAAGCCCCGAGCAGACGATCCGCGAGCTGAAGCCGCTCTATCCCACGGTCGAGGTGGTCTTCCTTCCCGACAACGGTCAGTTGCTGTTCTTCCGCGAATGGCGGCGGGTGCTGGATGCCATCCCCGCGATGACGATCACGTCGGCGTGAACGCCGGGCGAGGCGGCATACCGCAGATGCGGTATGCGCCGGGTTCGGCGAAGGGCTAGGGTCCGGCCATTCGTGAGTGGCATCCCCGGCGCGCGGAACAAGGCGCGGTGGGATTGATTTCAGCAAGGATCGGCGGCGGAAGTGCGTGCGCGGCCGCCGCCGCATTGCGTCGGGCGGATTGTAACGGTAGCATCACGGAAAGTTGACACGCATCAAGGCGCGTTCTCCGAAGGTGCGCTAGCGGTGCCTCAACTCATGGAGGTGCAGATGACTCTTGATGCGACGGCCGACCTGACTCCGCCCGCCAGGAGGTCACCCGGGACGACACCCGCGACGACATCCGAAACGCCCGGCGATGCAGCAGCCGTGACGCCGCAGGCGCAGGTGTCGGAACCCCTCGCGTCAACGCCGGCCTCCGCGACTGCGCCTGCGCCCGCGGGGCCTGCCAGGGACGTCCCCGCCGAGGTGAAATCCGGGGCGCAATCCGGGGCGCAATCCGGGGCGCCGTCGGGGGCGCCGTCGGGGGCGCCGTCGGGGGCGAAGTCTGTGCGGGGGGGGCGGCGTTCCGGGGCCGCCGCGCGCGGCTTTCCGAACGCCTCTCCCGACTCCATCGCCCATGCCTTCGAAACGGGCGAGTACCCCTATGCGCAGATGCTGGGCCGCCGCTCCTACGAGGTGCAGAAGGCGCGGCTTCAAGCCGAGCTGCTGAAGGTGCAGCTCTGGGCGCAGGAGACCGGCCAGAAGTTCGTGATCCTGTTCGAGGGCCGCGACGCGGCCGGAAAGGGCGGCACGATCAAGCGGTTCACGGAGCACCTCAACCCGCGCGCCGCGCGGGTGGTCGCGCTCAACAAGCCATCCGATGTCGAGAAGGGACAGTGGTTCTTCCAGCGCTACATCGAGCACCTGCCGACCTCGGGCGAGATGGTTTTCTATGACCGGTCGTGGTACAACCGCGCAGGTGTGGAGCGGGTCATGGGGTTCTGTACGCCCAACGACTACCTCGAGTTCATGCGCGAGGTGCCGGAGCTCGAACGGATGCTCGTCCGGTCGGGAATCCGGCTTTACAAATACTGGTTCTCGGTCACGCGGGAGGAGCAGCGGGTGCGTTTCGCCGCGCGCCAGACCGACCCGCTCAAGCGCTGGAAGCTGTCGCCCATCGACAAGGCGAGCCTCGACAAGTGGGACGACTACACCGAGGCGAAGGAGGCGATGTTCTTCTACACCGATACCGCCGACTGCCCCTGGACCATCGTCAAGTCGAACGACAAGAAGCGGGCGCGGCTGAACTGCATGCTGCATTTCCTCGGCTCGATCGACTATCCTGACAAGGACCGCCAGGTGGTCCACGCGCCCGACCCGCTGATCGTGGGCCAGGCGAGCCATGTGATCCACCGCGCCGAGCACATCCTGGGAACCTCGCTGCATCCCGAGACCCGCCGCGTGAAGCCTGCCTGATGTGACCGATGTCCGACACCGTCGACGGAACCTGGCCTCCGCCGCAGTCAATCTGGGACGGCCGCTATCTGGGGCCGGATTATTTCTACGGAACCGCGCCCAATGCGTTCCTTGTGCGCGAGGCGGGCCGCCTTGCGCAGGGGGAGCGGATCCTGTCGATTGCCGATGGCGAGGGGCGCAATTCGGTCTGGCTCGCGGGGCAGCACCACCGCGTCACGGCCTTCGAGTCGTCGATGCCGGCGGTCGAGAAGGCCCGCAGGCTGGCGGCCGAGCGGGGTGCGGTGCTGGGCATGCACCTGTCGACCTGCGAGGACTGGGACTGGGAGGCACCGCCCTATGACGCGGTGGTGGCGATCTTCATCCAGTTCCATGCGCCGCGGGAGCGGGCCTGGATGTTCGCGCAACTGGCCAGGGCGGTGCGGCCCGGGGGCCTGCTGTTCCTGCACGGCTACGCCCCGCGCCAGGTCGACTACGGCAGCGGTGGGCCGACCAACCCCGACGCGCTCTACACGCCCGAGCTTCTGCGCGAGAGCTTTCCCGGCTGGGAGATCCAGCGGCTGGATGACTATGACGCCTTTCTTGACGAGGGCGAGGGCCATCACGGCATGTCGGCGCTGATCGACTTCGTGGCGCGCCGGCCGCTCTAGCAACTCGCGTGGCGGCGCATTACCTTGGCCGCCATGCGACGCATTGCAGCCCTCCTTGCCGGTCTGACCCTCGCGGGTAGCGCCTCGGCGCATCCGCATATCTACATCGACAGCGGCCTGCACCTCGTCTTCGACGGCGAGGGGCGGCTTGCGGCGGTGCGGGTGGTCTGGGCCTATGACGAGTTCTACTCGCTGCTGGTGCTGGAGGACCTCGGGCTCGACCCCGACGCCGATGGCGTTCTGACGGACGCCGAGGTGGAGAAGCTGAACGGCTTCGACATGCAGTGGGTCGAGGGCTTCGAGGGCGACCTCTATGCGCTGGAGGGAGAGGCGCCGCTGGCGCTCGGCGGCCCGCTGGAATGGACCACGCGGATGCAGCAAGGGCGGATCGTGTCGATGCACACCCGCGCCTTCGAGGCGCCGGTGGAGGTAGGGGCCGATCCGGTGGTTCTGCAGGTCTACGACCCGTCGTTCTACACCGCCTACACCATCGCGCTGCCGACACGGATCGCGGGCCGCGAGGGGTGTCAGGCGCAGCTTTACCGGCCTGATCTCGACGCGGCGGGCGAGGAGTTGCTGGCGGCTCTGGCGGAACTGGGGGCGATGGACACGGTGGAGGATGCGGGTTTTCCCGCCGTGGGGGCGAATTTCGCCGACGAGATCCGGGTGACATGCGCGCCGCGCTCCTGATCGCGGTTCTGCTGGCGGGGGGAACGCTTGCGGCGCTCTGGGCGACGGGCGGGTTCGACACGCTTGCCGCCTGGGCGCGGGGCGAGCAGCGCGAGGCGCAGAACGCGATGGCGGGGGGGCTGCGCGCGATCAAGGCGGGCGAGCCCGGCGCGCTGGCGGCGTTGCTGGGCCTGTGCTTCGCCTATGGCGTGTTCCATGCGGCCGGGCCCGGGCACGGCAAGGTACTGATCGGCGGCTATGGCGTCGGTTCGGCGGTGCGGGTGGGGCCGATGGTCGGGATTGCGCTGGTGTCGTCGCTGGCACAGGCCACCACGGCGGTGCTGCTGGTCTATGCCGGGGTGTTCGTCTTCGACTGGACGCGCGAGCGGATGACCGGGCTTGCCGACGGGTTGCTCGATGCGGCGAGCTATGGGGCGATCGCGCTGATCGGGGCCTGGCTGGCGCTGCGCGGCCTGCGGCGGCTGATGGCGCTGCGGGGGGAGCATGGGCAGGGCCATCACGAACGCCACCTGGATGGGGGTCCGGGGCAGGTGCAGGATGGGCGGAACTTGCACGTTCACGACAATCGCGGGCATCGCGCCCATGACCACGGGCACGATCACGGGCACGGACATGCGCACGATCACGGGCACGGACATGCGCACGATCATGGGAACGGACATGCGCACGGACATGCGCACGATCATGCCTGCGGCCACGCTCATGGGCCGACGGTGGAAGAGGTCGCCCGTGTCCGCACCTTGCGAGACGCGGCGGTGCTGGTGGCGGGCGTGGCGATCCGGCCCTGCACCGGGGCGCTGTTCCTGCTGATCCTGACCTGGCGGATGGGCATCGACGCGGCGGGGATCCTGGGCGCCTATGCGATGGGGCTGGGCACGGCGAGCGTGACGGTGGCGGTGGCGGTGGCCTCGGTGATGATGCGCAATGGTCTGACGCTCTCGCTTGCGGACCGGCCGGCGGCCCGGGTGGCGCTTCCCGTGCTGGAGCTTGCCGCCGGGGCGGTGATCGCGACGGTGGCGTTGCAGGTTCTGGCCCGGACGCTGTAGCCCCCGCCACCCCCAAGCAGGCATTGCCGAAATCGCCCGCCGCGCGTATGGGCTGGGCCATGCGCAGCACAACCTATACCGGCGAGGCGAGGGCCCTCCTCGTGCTCGGCCTGCCGATCATCGGCAGCCACCTGGCACAGGTGTCGATGCATGTCACCGACACGGTGATGCTGGGCTGGTATTCGGTCGAGGCGCTGGCGGCGGTGGTGCTGGCGGCGACGACGTTCTTCACGCTGTTCATCCTGGGCTCGGGCTTTGCCTGGGCGGTGATGCCGATGGTGGCGGCGGCGGCTGCGAACGGCGACGATACCGAGGTGCGGCGCGTCACGCGGATGGGGATCTGGCTGTCGCTGGGCTTTTCGGCCGCCGCGATGCCGCTTCTGTGGTTCTCGGCCCCGATCCTGCTGGCGCTGGGGCAGGAGCCTGAACTGGCCGCGACCGTGCAGGCGTATCTGCGCATCGCCGGATGGGGGATGTTTCCGGCGCTCGTGGTGATGGTGCTGAAGAGCTATCTCGCCGCGCTCGAGCGCACGCAGGTGGTGCTGTGGATCACCGTGGGCGCGGCGGTGCTGAACGGGCTGGTGAACTGGGCGCTGATCTTCGGCAACTGGGGCGCGCCGGAACTGGGCGTGCGCGGGGCGGCCATCGCGACGCTGGTGACGCAGCTCTTTTCGCTGGCTGCGACGCTGGCCTATGCCGGGTTCCTGCCGTCGCTGCGCCGCTACACCCTGTTCGTGCGGTTCTGGCGCGCCGACCCGGTGGCGCTGGGCCGGGTGTTCCGGCTGGGCTGGCCGATCGGGCTGACGGGGCTTGCCGAAAGCGGGCTGTTCACGGCCTCGGCGATCATGATGGGCTGGGTGGGCACGGTGGAACTAGCCGCGCACGGGATCGCGATGGAGTTGGCCTCGCTCACCTTCATGGCGCATCTCGGCCTCGCCAATGCTGCCACGGTGCGGACCGGGCAGGCGCATGGCCTGGGCGACCTTGCGGCGCTGCGCCGGACCTCGGCTACCGTCATCGTGCTGTCGCTGGGCTTTGCGCTACTGACTGTCGCGGCGTTCCTGACCTTCGGGGAGGGGCTGATCCGGCTGTTTCTGGACGCAAACGACCCGGCGGTGCCGGAGATCGTGGCGGTGGGCGTGGTGCTTCTGGCGCTGGCGGCGCTGTTCCAGACGGCGGACGCCGCGCAGGTCGTGGCGCTGGGCCTGCTGCGCGGCGTGCAGGATACTCGCGTGCCAATGATGATCGCGGCGGTGAGCTACTGGCTGATCGGGATTCCGGCGAGCTACGTCATCGGCTTCCGGATGGGCGGCGGTGCGCCGGGCATCTGGGCAGGGCTGGTGGTGGGGCTGGCCTGCGCGGCGCTGATGCTGATGGCGCGGTTCTGGACCGGGCCGGCGCGGGCGCGCTATTCCTCGGCCGTGGCGTCCTGATCCTTCGCCAGCCGATCGGCCTTGCGGCGCACCAGCACCGTACGCAGGTCGTGCATCGCCAGCAGGAGCGGGTCTGTCACCTCGTCGAGCTGCGCGTCGGTCGCGCGGGACTGCGCCCATTGCGCGGTCAGGTTGAGGTGGTCGATGGCGCGGTGGATGTCGTCGATGTCACGCCGGGCGAGGGTTTCCTGCCGCGCCGCCAGCCAGGCCCGGATCTCGGACAGGTCCTCCTCGGTCAGCTTGCGCTCGCCCTGCGGCCGGATCTCGCCGTTGCGCACGTTGACGATGGCGATCTGGTCCATGTCGATCCGGCGCAGGCGGTTTTCGGTATCGACGCGGAACACCGCCGCGCCGTTCTCGCGCACCCGGAAGTAGTAGTCCGGCAGATCGGTCATGCACTCACCCCCCGGGCGCCTCCCGTCAGCGCAGCCCCTCGCAGAAGGCGATGATGCGCGCGCAGGCCTCGCGCAGCTGCTCGTCGGCGGTAGCGTAGCTGATGCGGAAGTTCGGCGATAGACCGAAGGCCGCGCCGTGGACGACGGCCACGCCGGTCTCCTCCAGAAGCGCGGTGGCGAAGGCCTCGTCGTCGGTGATCGGCGCCCCGCCGGCGGAGGTCTTGCCGATGCAGGCCGCGATGGAGGGGTAGACGTAGAAGGCGCCTTCGGGCGTGGGGCAGTGGATGCCCGGTGCCTCGTTCAGCATCCCCACCACGAGGTCGCGGCGGCGCTGGAACAGGGCGCGGTTGGGCGCGAGGAAGTCCTGCGGCCCGTTCAGCGCCTCGACGGCGGCGTATTGCGAGACCGAGGTGGGGTTCGACGTGGACTGCGATTGCACCTTGCCCATGGCCGCGATGAGGGGCTTCGGGCCGGCGGCGTAGCCGATGCGCCAGCCGGTCATCGCGTAGGCTTTCGATACGCCGTTGACGGTGAGGGTGCGGTCGTAGAGGGCGGGTTCGACCTCGGCGGGGGTGCAGAACACGAAGTCGTCGAAGATGAGGTGTTCGTACATGTCGTCCGACATCACCCAGACATGGGGATGGCGCATCAGCACGTCCGTCAGCGCCTTGAGTTCGTCGCGCGAATACCCCGCGCCGGTGGGGTTCGAGGGCGAGTTGAACAGGAACCACTTGGTGGCCGGCGTGATCGCCGCCTCGAGTTGGTCGGGCGTGATCTTGTAGCCGGTCTGGGTGGGCGCCTCGATCACCACCGGGGTGCCGCCCGCCAAGAGCACCATGTCGGGGTAGCTGACCCAGTAGGGCGCCGGGATGATGACCTCGTCTCCGGGGTTCAGCGTGGCCATGAAGGCGTTGTAGAGCACCTGTTTGCCGCCCGTGCCCACGGTGACCTGATCTGGCGTGTAGGAAAGGTGGTTCTCGCGCGCGAACTTGGCGCAGATCGCCTGTTTCAGCTCTGGGATGCCGTCGACGGCGGTGTATTTCGTGCGGCCGTCGTTGATCGCGCGGATCGCGGCCTGCTTGATGTTCTCGGGCGTGTCGAAGTCCGGCTCTCCCGCGCCCAGCCCGACGATGTCGCGCCCCGCGGCTTTCAGTTCGCGCGCCTTGTTGGTGACGGCGATGGTCGGCGAGGGTTTCACGCGGGCGAGCGTGTCGGAGAGGAATGCCATGGGCCGGGCGCCTTCGGTTTGATGTTTCGCGTCGCTCCCTTTAGGCTTGCGCGCATGGCGAAACAAGACGGGAGGCCGAGGCTGGTGACCGACTGGTTCAGCGAGGAACAGGCGACGATGGGCGACCGCATTGCGGGCGCGCGCGAGGCGGCGGGACTGACGCAGGAGGAACTTGCGCGGAGGCTGGGCGTGAAGCACGCCACGATCCGGGCCTGGGAGGACGACCGGTCGGAGCCGCGGGCGAACCGGCTGCAGATGCTGGCGGGGATGCTGAACGTGTCGCTGATGTGGGTGCTGACGGGGCGGGGCGACGGCGTGCCCGACCCCGACGCGACGTCGGACCCGGCACCGGGGACTGCTGCCGTGCTGACCGACCTGCGGCTTCTGCGGGCCGAGCTTGGCCGGATGGTGGACCGGGTGGGCCAGATCGAGAAGCGGCTGCGGCAGGCGGGAGAGGCGCGTTGAGCGAGACCTCTCCGATTGGTGAGACCGGGGAGGCGCGGCTGAAGCGGATGCGGATGCGGTCGTGGCGGCGCGGGACGAAGGAGATGGACCTGATCCTCGGTCCCTTCGCCGATGCCGAGCTCGCCGCGCTCGACCCCGGCACGCTTGCCCTCTACGACCGGCTTCTGGCCGAGAACGATCAGGACCTCTACACCTGGGTGACCGGTCAGGCCCCCGCTCCGGAGCCCTTCGCGGGGCTCGTGGGGCGCATCGCGGAGCGCGCCTATCGCAGTTGAACCAATCTTTTCCCCACTTAACCGTATGTTGGGGATTTCCGGCGAAAACCTTCCGTCAAGAACGCAATTCGGGCGGAGAGCAGCATGAGCATGAACGCACCCGTGGTGTCGGCCGGGAAGCAGGGCTACCTCGCCAGCTACCTTGAGGCCCTGGCGCTGGTGGAACGGCTCCACCGGCTTCTCCTCGACGTCATCAAGGACGAGTTCGAACGGCTCGGCATCCTGGAGATCAACTCGGTCCAGGCGCTCCTGCTGTTCAACATCGGCGAGAACGAGGTGACGGCGGGAGAGCTGAAGACGCGGGGCTACTACCAGGGCTCGAACGTCAGCTACAACCTCAAGAAGCTGGTGGAGCTTGGCTACATGCACCACCAGCGCTGCGAGATCGACCGCCGGTCGGTGCGGGTGCGGCTGACCGAGAAGGGCCGCCGTGTCCGCGGCATCGTCGCGGGCCTGTTCGAGCGGCATTCGGACGGGCTGGAGGCGCGGGGCGTGATCGACATGGACCGCATCGACACGATGACCTCGGCGCTGCGCATCGTGGAGCGCTACTGGTCCGACCAGATCCGTTACATCTACTGAGCCGGCCACCGAGGCGGCAAGGGCGACGCCCTGGCGGCGACTGCCGTTCCCGAGGCATCCGCTGACCCTTGCGGGAGGGGGCCGTCCGGGATGGCGGCGCTGCGGAGGGCCGGAACGGGGGCTGCTGCGGCCGGGACGGCAGTTTTCGGGGCGGCTGATACCGGGGCGGGTGCTACCGGGGCGGCGTTGCTGGGGCGGTGCTACCGGGGCGGCTGATACAGGGGCGGCTGATAC
>CAZOHN010000074.1:0-2197 GCA_964579325.1 uncultured Rhodobacterales bacterium | reverse complement strand
GACCGGGGCGGTGCTGTTGGGGCGGCTGAGACCGGGGCGGTGCTGTTGGGGCGGTGCTGTTGGGGCGGTGCTACCGGGGCGGTGCTACCGGGGTGGTTGCCATCGGGGCGGCCGTGGCCGCGACGGTCGTGGCCGGAACCAAAGGACCCCGGGTGTTTGCGGCCTGCATCGCCCTGGCTCGGGAGGGCGGGGCGGCCTCCGTCGGCGGGGCCTCGCCCACCGCCATCGACCCCAGTTCGCGCACTAGCTTGCGCCGCATCGCGCGGGGAAAGTCGCTGAAATCGTCGGCCGTCTCGACGAAGGCGCCCGGCCCCTTGATGACGCGATTGGCGTAGTACCGGGTTAGCGCGCCCCGGCGATTGGGGTTCAGCTCGTGGTCGAGAGGGTAGTCCGCGCCGATCACCAGACCGTTGATCGTCACGCCATCGAGGCTCGAATCCAGCCGCGCCTCCTCGGGCAGCACCGCGTCGTTGTTCAGCCCGTCGCCGGAAATGTCGAGCGTGCGCGCCGCGCAGTCGGGTCCACCGGCGAACATCGCGCCGGCATGGAGCATCGCGGCGCCGATCGCGGTGGTGGTCGAGACCGGGGCCTCGCGGGGCGCGGTGATCGCGTCGGCCATGGCGTCGAGCGCGGCGTCGTCGGCCATGAGCGCCCAGTCCGCGACGCCGCGCTGGAACGTCCGGCCCGACCATTCGAAGACCGCCAGTGCCACCGGCCGGTCGGGCACAGACAGGAACGCCTGCCGCACCTCCGGCGCGCGGAGCGCCTCGGCCAGGCCCACCGATTGCAGCAGGTACTCCTCGGGGTCGACCGAGGCGGAGACGTCGAGCGCCAGGATCAGCGCCAGACGGCAGGACGCCGCGGCCGGAACCGCGGAGAGGGCGAAGGCAAGGGCAGCCGCGAGGCGCACCGCCTACCCGGCCCCGTCGGCCGATGCGGGGTCGACCGCAGGCGGCCCCAGGGGCGATCCCGGTGGCAGCCCCAAGGGCGACGCCACGGGCGCGGCGTTTCCGAGCGCCGGGCCGGTCAGTTCGCGCAGCAGCTTGCGGCGGAACACGCGGGGAAAGTCCTCGTGCCGCCCGGCCCATTCGACGAAGGCCCCCGGACCCCGGATCACCTCGCGGCCATAGTAGTCGGCGAGGTCGCTCTCATGGCCGCCGATCGCGAGGCCGTTGACGACAAGATCGCCGAAATCCACCCGCGCATAGACGCGCGCGGGATCGGGGCCGTCGTTGTTGCGGCCGTCGCCCGAGAGGTCGAGCGTGCGCTGCCCGCAGTCCGGTGCGCTGCGGAACAGGTCGCGCGCGTGCAGCAGCGCCGCGCCGATGGCGGTGGGCTGCCATACCTCGGGACGCAGCCGCAGCCCGATCCGTGTGGCCAGCGCGTCGATGGCGGCGGCATCGCCCAGTTCGACCCAGTCGACCACCGTCTCCTGCCACGCCCGCCCGCCCCATTCGAACACCGCAAGCACGACCGTCCCCCCGGGCGCGAGGATCGCCCGGCGGATCTCGGGGTCGTGCAACGCGGCCACGAGGCCGTCGCGCTGAAGGGCATAGTCGCCGAGGTCGACCGAATTCGACACGTCGAGCCCCAGCGCGAGCGCCAGCCGGCAGTCGGCGGCCGCCTGCCCCGCGGCGGCCAGCAGCAGTGCGGTGATCGCGGCCCTTACCAATGCCCGACGTTGGGCATCGAGGCCCAGGGCTCGGCCTTGGGCAGCGCCTCGCCGATCTGCAGAAGCTCCACCGAGATGTTGTCGGGCGAGCGCACGAAGGCCATCCGACCGTCGCGGGGCGGGCGGTTGATCGTCACGCCATTGGCCTGCAGGTGGGCGCACATGTCGTAGATGTTCTCGACCCCGTAGGCGAGGTGGCCGAAGTGGCGGCTGTCCGACGGCAGCCCCTCGTCGCCGTCCCAATTCCAGGTGAGTTCGACCGGACAGTCCGGCTGGCCCGGCGGCGCCATGAACACCAGCGTGAAGCGCCCCTGCTCGTAGTCGTTGCGGCGGGTCTGTTCGAGCCCGAGAAGCTTGTAAAATGCGATGGATTTCTCGAGGTCCAGCACGCGGACCATGGTGTGGAGATAGCGGACTTGCATCGGTTTGCCCCCTGCGTTTGCCTGTCGGGGCCGACTCTAGCACGGGTCGCGCGGCAGGCGAGGGGGAAGTCGGCCGCTCTAGAACACCGAGCGGAGGCCGAAG
>CAZOHN010000073.1:0-15333 GCA_964579325.1 uncultured Rhodobacterales bacterium | reverse complement strand
CGCACCGCGCGGGCCTTCATGCTGCTCGGCCGCGTCACCGGCACCTTCGACTGACACGCCAGCAGAAGCACAAGGTCCGGGTTGCGGCCCGCCAGCACCCCCCGTAAGCGTGGGGCGCACCGCATTTCCCGAGCCCCCGCCATGCCCTCCGCCCCTGCCGTCTCCGCCTTCTACCGCGCCGCGCGCGGGTCGCTGCCGTTCCTGATCGTGGTGTTTCCCTTCGGCCTTCTCTTCGGCGTCGCGGCGACCGAAGCCGGGCTCGATGTCCTCGCCGTCCTCGGCTTCTCGGTGCTCGTCATCGCCGGGGCGGCGCAGTTCGCGGCGGTGCAACTCCTCGTCGAGAACGCGCCGACACTCATCGTCATCCTCACCGCACTCGCGGTGAACCTGCGCACCGCGATGTATTCCGCCGCGCTGGTGCCGCATCTCGGCCAGGCGCCGCTGCGGACCCGCGCCTTCGCGGCCTATCTCCTCGTCGACCAGATCTTCGTGGCCTCGGTGGCGGAGTACACCCGCAACCCCGCGATGACCGTGCCCGAGAAGGTCGCCTTCTACTTCGGAACCGCCGCCCCGATCATCCCGGTCTGGTTCGCGGGCTGCGTGACCGGCGCCATCGTCGGCCAGAGCATCCCGCCGGAATTCGCGCTCGACTTCGCGGTGCCGATCACCTTCCTCGCGGTCATCGCGCCCATGCTGCGCACGCTCGCCCATGTCACCGCCGCGGTCGTCGCCGTGGTGGTGGCGCTGCTGCTGTCGCCCTTGCCCTACAACTCGGGCCTCCTCGTCGCCGCCAGCCTCGCCATGATGGCCGGCGCCGAGGTCGAACGCCGCGCGACGCTCCGGCAGGCGCGGACATGACGCTCGACCCCACGAAGGTCTGGATCGTGATCGCGGCGATGGCCGTGGGCACCTACCTGATCCGGTTCTCGTTCCTCGGGCTGATCGGCGACCGCAAGCTGCCCGACTGGGTGCTGCGCCACCTGCGCTATACCGCCGTCGCGGTGATCCCCGCGCTCATCGCGCCCGCGGTGGTCTGGCCACCCGCCACCGGCGGAGAGACCGATCCCGCGCGCCTCCTCGCCGCGCTCGCCACGGTGGCGGCGGGCATGGCGCTCAAGAGCTTCATCGGCTCGGTCGCCGCCGGCGTGGCGGTGCTCTACCTCGGGCTCTGGCTCTTCTAGTTGAGTTGCGCGCCGGCGCGCACCTGGCCCGCGTCCGTCGGCCGGCCGGCGGGCGCATCCACCAGCGCCTGCCCGATCTCCGAGACCTGACGGCGCAGAAGCGGCTGGTTGTTGTCGTCGTCGTCGTCGAAGAACACCTCGGTCCGCACGCCCGGCATCCCCGCGACATGCTCCATCAGCCGCTTCGGAAACCAGGTCGAGGGCGTCGATTCGAAGCCCGGCGTCGCCCGCAGCACGCTTGTCGTGGACGCCGTGCACTGCGCCTTCGGCACCGCGCCATAAGCCGCGAACGACGCGATCATGCGGTCGGCCGTCTCGCGCGTGACCGGGATTTCCTGCTTCACCACCCGCCAGGTCGTCCGGGCATGATAGTCGATATAGACCTGCTCCATCCGCGGCGTGATGCCGTAATGCAGGTCGTTGCGCTCGGGCGCGGCGGGGTTCCACCAGGTGCCCGCGGGGTCCCACATCACGCGCTGGCTGCCGTTGACCATCACCGCGCTGTGGCCGCCTTCGCCCGAACGATTGCTGATCACCGTATAGACCGTCACCGAGGGCGGGCCGTCGTGCACATAGGCGAACCGGCTCACCTCGTGGTCAGGGGCCCAGATCGGCTCTGCCGTGCCGCAGGCCGACAAGGCGAGCGCAAGGAGGATCGCTGCACAAGCGCGCATCACGGGGGGACCAGAGCCGGAGCCGGAACGCTCAGGCGTTCCAGATCGCGAGGAGCACGAGCGCCACGATGATCACGATCGTCGTGCGCACCGAGAAGCGGACAAAACCGTCGAAAGTCTTTTCCTGAGCTTCGATGTCCATGTGCCCGGGCTTGTGGTCGGCCATGTCGCGTGTTCCCTTCCGTGTTCGTTGCCCCGTCCGATAGACGATTCACGCGCCCCTGTCACGCCTTGGCGCAGCGGGTGCGGCTGATCGTCCACGCCTATCCGGCCTCGAGGTCGGCGGCGAGGCGGAAACCGATGCGACTCGGCGCCGCGCTGCCAACCTCGCGCGGGAAGGCACGCAGCAGGACGTTCAGCTGCGTGACGTGCTGGATCACCTGTGTCCGCGCGCCATCCTCGTCGGTGCCGTAGAACGTCACGAGATCGGGGGCGAAATAGCCGATGCCCTCGATCCGCAGCACGCCCGCCTCGCCTCCGGTGAACCCCATCGCGACCTCGTGCGCCTCGTCGAGCTGCTCCTCGAAGTTCTGGATGTAGAGGATCAGCCGCTCATAGGCCCATTCGGCCGGCGATTTCTCCTCGACCGGCTTTCGGGCGACCTTCTTCGGCAGTGGCTTCTGCTCCGCCGTCGGCGCGCCGCCCGGTCGGCAATGGGCAACGTGCGCCTGAGGCATCGCCTCGTCCTCCGCGTATTCCGCCGTCGTCCTGATCTCGTCTCCGTTCACCGCGCGCTCCGCCAGATCCACGCATGATCCTCGCCCATCTCGCGGGTCACGTCACCCCTGACAAGAAGGTGGTTGAGGTGGGCCACCGCCTCGACCAGCGCCATCCCGTACTGACCGCCCGCGATCTCGCGCTTGAACAGCGGCAGGAAGCACTGCACGGCCGTCCGCGGCTCGGCCAGGTGGTCGCGCAGCCGCGCCAGCGCGCCCTCGTGGTTCTCGGCCAGTTGGCGCATCCGGGTGGGCAGGCCGGTATAGGGCAGCTTGTGGCCCGGCAACACCAGCTGATCCTCCCGCGCATGGACGGCCAGCCGCGCGCAGGAGGCCAGCCAGTCCGCCACCGGGTCGGCGCCCGGCTCGGTGGCATAGACGCCAAGGTTGGGCGAGATGCCCGGCAGCAACTGATCGCCCCCCAGCACCAGCCCGTCGTTACGGCTCCACAGCGTCGCGTGTTCCGGCGCGTGGCCATCGCCCATCCGGATATCCCAGGTCCGCCCGCCCAGCCGCACCGTGCCGCCCTCGACCAGCCGGGTATAGCCCAGCGGGATCGGCGCCACGCAATCGGCGAAGTTGAACGGCCGCTCGCCCGCGCGCTGCGCCAGCATCTCCGCCGGCATCCCCGCCGCGCGCCAGAACGCCACCGTCTGCGGCGCGGGCCGCTCCTGCACATCCAGCGTCAGCATCCGCGCCATCAGGTAGGAGGTGCGCGTGGTCACAAGCTCCGCGCCCTGCGCCATGAACCAGCCCGCAAGCCCGATGTGGTCGGGGTGGTAATGGGTCGCCAGCACCCGCGCCACCGGCCGCCCCGCCAGCGGCCCGGCCAGAAGCCGCTCCCAGATCGCCCGCGCGCGGCGGCTGTCGAAGCCGGTATCCACCACGGTCCAGCCGTCGGCATCCTCCAGCGCGTAGACGTTGACGTGATCCAGCGCCATCGGCAGCGGCAGGCGCATCCACAGCACGCCCTCCGCCACCGTGACAGCCTCGCCCTCCGGCGGCGGGGCCTCCCAGGGAAAGCGGATCAGACCGCCGGAACCGTCCCCCGCACCATCCACATCAGGCCGCCAGATCGTCGGGCGACAGCGCGAAGAGGTCCGCCGCGCCCACCTGCGCCGAGGCCACCAGCCCCGCATGGGCGGGCAGCAGCCGGCCGACGAAGACCCGCGCGAGCGCCGTGCGCGGCCCCGCGCCCCCCTCGGCCATCGCCGCGCGCAAGTGCGCCTGCGCCCCCAGCACCAGCGCGAAGGCCCCAAGGTAGGCCACCGCGCCCGCGTTGCGGTCCTCGCCCTCCAGCGCCAGCAGCGCCTCGGTGCCCTCCCGCAGCGTCTCGGCCGCGCCCCAGACCGCGCCGGCGAGGTCCGGCAACCGCCCCCGCGCGGCTTCGGCATCCGCCGCCACCTCGTCGATCAGCCGGAACGCCGCCTCGCCGCCATCGGCCAGCTTGCGCCCGACAAGGTCCATCGCCTGGATGCCGTTGGTCCCCTCGTAGATCGCCGTCACCCGCACGTCGCGCAGGTATTGCGCCGCGCCGGTCTCCTCGATGAAGCCCATGCCGCCGTGCACCTGGATGCCCTGGCTCGCGACCGAAATGCCCGTCTCGGTGCCATAGGCCTTGGCGATCGGCGTCAGGAACGCCGCCCGCGCCTGCCACTCCGCCTCGCCCGTCGCCCGGGCCATGTCGATCGCCACCGCGCAGGTCAGCGCAATGGCCCGCGCGGCAAAGACCTCGGCCCGCATCACGGCCAGCATCCGCCGCACATCGGCATGCTCGACGATCGTGCCCGTGCCGCCCGCGCGCCCCTGCACACGCCCCAGCGCATAGGCCAGCGCGTGCTGATAGGCGCCCTCGGCCACGCCGACACCCTGCACGCCGACGCCCAGACGGGCGTTGTTCATCATCGTGAACATCGCCTTCATGCCGCCCCCGGCCTCGCCGACCATCCACCCCGTCGCGCCCTCGTAGGACATCACCGCCGTGGGCGATCCGTGCAGCCCCAGCTTGTGCTCGAGGCTCACCACCCTGAGCGCGTTCGCCTCGCCGGGGCTCCCGTCGGCGCGCGGCAACCGCTTGGGCACCATGAACAGGCTGATCCCCCGCGTGCCCTCCGGCGCTCCGGGAAGCCGCGCCAGTACCAGATGGCAGACGTTCCCGGTGAAGTCGTTGTCGGCCCACGAGATGTAGATCTTCTGCCCGGTGATCGCGTAGGTCCCGTCGCCCCTCGGCTCGGCCTTCGTGCGCAGCGCGCCCACGTCCGATCCCGCCTGCGGCTCGGTCAGGTTCATCGTCCCGCACCACGCGCCCGACACCAGCTTCGGGATGTAGAGCGCCTTGATCTCGTCCGAGGCATGGTGCTCCAGCGCCTCGATCTGGCCCTGGCTCATCAGCGGGTTGAGCTGGAGCGCAAGGCACGCGCCCGACATCATCTCGTTGACCGCCGTCGTCACCGCCGCCGGCAGCCCCATGCCGCCCGCCTCGGCCGAAGCCGAAATGCCCATCCAGCCGCCCTCGGCCAGCGCGCGATAGGCCTCCGCGAACCCCGGCGTGGTGCGGACCACGCCGTTCTCCAGCCGCGCGGGATGCAGATCGCCCGCGCGCTGCAGGGGCGCCAGCACCTCCTCGCAGAGCCGCCCCGCCTCGGTGAGAATCGCAGCGGTCGTGTCGGGGGTGGCATCGGCGAAAAGATCGGTGGCGCGGACCTCTCCAAACCCGACGACATGATCGAGCAGGAACAGGAAGTCGTTCACCGGGGCGCGGTAGGGCATGGATCCTCCTTCGCGGGCGCGGCTTGGCAAAGGGCGGCGCCCGGCGTATCTCGCCCCATCGTCACCAAAGCTGCCCCACGGGCAAGAGCAACGCCGCGTCACGAATGGACCAGACCCGCCTCCTTGGCCCCGATGCCGAAGGGATCGCCGAAGCCGCCCGGCTTCTGGCGGAGGGCGCGCTCGTCGCCTTCCCCACCGAAACCGTCTACGGCCTTGGCGGCGACGCCCGCGACGACCGCGCCGTGGCGCGCATCTTTCAGGCAAAGGGCCGGCCCCGCTTCAACCCGCTGATCGTCCACCTGCCCGATCTCGACGCCGCCCGCCGCTACTGCGATGTCGGCGCCGAGGCCGAGCGCCTCGCCGCCGCCTTCTGGCCCGGCGCGCTCACCCTCGTCCTGCCGCTCAGGCCCGACGCCGGGCTCTCGCCCCTCGTCACCGCCGACCTCCCCACCGTCGCCATCCGCGTGCCCGCCCACCCGGTCGCGCGGGCGCTGCTCGCAGCCTTCGGCGGCCCGGTCGCCGCGCCCTCCGCGAACCCTTCCGGCCGCATCAGCCCGACCCGCGCGACCCATGTCCTCGACGGCCTCTCGGGGCGCATCGCGGCCGTGGTCGACGGCGGCCCCTGCGACGTCGGCGTCGAATCGACCATCCTCGCGCTCGACCCCGCGCCCACCCTCCTGCGCCCTGGCGGCATCCCCGCCGAGGCGATCGAGGCCTGCCTCGGCCAGCCTCTCGCCAGCGGCGGCTCGGCCGACAGGCCCACCGCCCCGGGACAGCTCGCCTCGCATTACGCGCCAACCGTGGCCCTGCGCCTGAACGCCACCGAGGCCCGCCCCGGCGAGGCGCTCCTCGGCTTCGGCCCCACTCCCGGCGCCGCCCTCACCCTTTCGGAAACCGGCGATCTGGTCGAAGCTGCCGCCACCCTCTTCCACGCACTCCGCACGCTGGACACAATGGGCAAACCCATCGCCGTCGCCCCGGTCCCCGACCACGGCCTCGGCCGCGCGATCAACGACCGGCTGCGCCGCGCCGCCGCGCCCCGCCCCTGAAACCGGCGCTCCTGATCCTCACGCCCGCCCGGCCTCCGCCGACAGCGTGAGCGGATCGACACCCAAGGACTTCAGCGCCCCGCCCCATTTCCCGGCATTCTCCGTCGAGAAGACCAGATCGGCCGAGGCCTCCGCCATCAGCCATCCGTTCTGCGCGATCTCGCCCTCGAGCTGCCCGGGACCCCAGCCCGAATAGCCCAGCGCCAGAAACGCGCGCCTCGGACCGCGCCCGCTCGCGATATGCTCGAGGATGTCGAGTGTCGCGGTCATCCCGAACTCGCCGACCTTCAGTGTCGAGGCATTCGAGGCATAGTCGGCCGAATGCAGCACGAAGCCCCGCCCGTGCTCCACCGGCCCGCCGAAATGGACGCGGATCCCGGCCGGCGCGGCACCGGTTCCCTCGACGCCCAGTTGCCGCAGGAGTTCGGGGAATTTCAGGTCCGGCATCGGCTTGTTGACGATGAGACCCATCGCGCCGTCGCCCGAATAGGCGCACATGAAGATAACCGCCTTCTCGAAGCGGCGATCGGACATACCCGGCATCGCGATGAGCAGCTTGCCTGTCAGGTCGATGGAGTCGGACGCGCGTCGCATTTGCGAGGTGTGACAAGCCGCGCGCCCGCGTGCAAGTGTGCTTGCCGCCACACCAAGCCCGGCATCGCTCACATGTGATTTCCGCTGGGCTGCGCGCGGCCTATGTTCGTTGGACCATGCTCCGCACCCTCCTCGCCTCCATCAGCCTGCTCGCAACCGCCCCGGCCCTTGCCGGCGGGTTCCCCGACGGCGAGGTCGCCGAGATCGACGTGCTGCCGGGCTGGCGCACCGCCGAGGGCAACCACATGGCCGCCTTGCGCATCCGCCTCGCGCCGGGCTGGAAGACCTACTGGCGCTCGCCCGGCGATGCCGGCATCCCGCCGCAGTTCGACTGGACCGGCTCGGACAACCTGCGCTCGGTCCGGTTCCACTGGCCGAACCCGGAGGTCCACGAGATCAACGGCATGCGCTCGATCGGCTACTACGGCGAGCTGATCCTGCCGATGGAGGTCTTCCCCTCCGATCCCGCCGCGCCGATCCGGCTGCGCGCCGACATCGACATCGGGGTGTGCGAGGATATCTGCGTGCCGATGTCGGCCAGCATCGGCGCCGATCTTTCCGCCCCCGGCGCACCCGACGCAACGATTTCCGCCGCGCTTGCAGGCGGGCCGCGGTCCGGCCGGGCGGCCGGGGTCGGCAAGGTCGCCTGCGAGGTCGCGCCGATCTCCGACGGCGTCCGCCTGACCGCGCGGATCGACATGCCCAGGGCCGGACCCGACGAGGTCGTGGTGTTCGAACTGCCCGACCGCCGCATCTGGATTTCCGAAAGCAGCAACCGGCGCGACCGCGGCACCCTCGTCGCCGAAAGCGATCTCGTGCCGCCCGCCGGCGCGCCCTTCCTGCTCAACCGCTCCGAAGTGCGCATCACCGTCCTTGCCGGCGGCCGGTCCGTCGAGATGTGGGGCTGCCCCGCCAACTGACGGCCGCGGCTCAGGCCACGCGCCGCCGCCGCCCGAGAAGCGCCGCGGCGACCGCCGCGAGCGCGACGAGGAACACCGCGACCGCGCCGAGGAACGCGACCATCGCGCCCCCGAAGCCCGCCCCGGCCAGCCCGCCGAAGAGGGATGGCAGCGCCCCGGTCCAGACCTGCGTCCCGATCGTCGCGGCGAACAGCGCCAGCACCCCCGCCGCCCCGACCAGCGCCACCGTTCCCAGTCCCCGCGCCCGGCTCCGCGAGGCGACGGCCCGGCGCAGCGACCGGCCCTGCTTGGCGAAGTCCTGGCCGATGGCCAGAAGCGCCGGCACCACCAGCAGCACCAGTACCATCCCGAAGCCCAGCCCGTAGACGATGGTGATCACCGTCGGCCGCAGGAACTGTGCGTCCTGGCTGCGCTCGAACAGCAGCGGCGAAAGCCCGAGAACGGTGGTCGCGGTGGTCAGGAACACCGGCCGCAGCCGGTCGCAGGCGCCGTCGATGATCGCCGGGATCAACCCGCGCCGGGTGCGGTACTCGTCCACCGTCGAGACCAGCACGATCGAATCGTTCACGATGATCCCGGCCATCCCGATCAGCCCCACCACCGAGAACATCGACAGCGGAACGCCCCAGACCGCATGTCCCCAGATCGCCCCCACGAGGCCGAAGGGGATCACCGCCATCACCACGAAGGGCCGCCCCCAGGACGAGAAGATCCAGGCCAGCGCGAGATAGATCCCCAGCAGGCACAGCCCGAAGCCCACCGCCGCGTCGCCGAGGAACGACCGCTCGTCCTCCGCCAGCCCGCTGAGCTCCCAGGCCACGCCGAAGTCCGACTCGATCTGCGGCAGGATCGTCTGGCGCAGCGCCAGCCCGATCTCGTTGGCGCGTTCGGGGTCGTCCGAGGCGATGTCGCCGGTGACCGAGATCAGCCGCATCCCGTCCTCGCGCCGCACCGACGAGAACCCCGCGACCCGCTCGACCGACACGATGTCGGCCAGCGGAACGTATTCCCCGCTTGCCGAGCGCATCTGCGTCCGCTCGAGGAAATCCGCCGTCAGCTCGCCCGGCGGCAGCTCCACCCGGATCGTCGCGGTGCGCGGCCCGTCGGGAAAGTTAGCCGCCTCGATGCCGCCCAGACGCTCGCGCAGGCTGCGGCCCACCGCGTCGATGGAAAAGCCCAGCCCCTCGCCGCGCGCCGTCAGGTCGAGAACCAGCTCCTCCTTGTCGTAGGCCATGTTGTCCTCGACCGCCGAGACCTCCGGGAACGCCGCAAGCGCGGTCTTGAGAGCCTCTGAGGCGGCCTTGAGCGTGTCGCCGTCCACGCCCGAGAACCGCACCGACAGCGCATCGCCCCCCGGCCCGCCGCGCCAGCCGCGGAAGCTCACCTCCTCGACCATCGGGTGGTTGCGGACCTCCTCCTGAAGCTGGGCCACGAACTCGAACGAGGAATAGGGGCGCAGGTCGGCGTCGATCAGCTCGATCGAGATCGAGCCGAGCTGGTTCTCGTCCTTGGTGTCCGCGCCCGCCAGCGCCCGGCCGCTGTTCCCGCCGACCTCCGCAAGGACATAGGAGAGCGGGTTCGCGCCGTGCTCGGCCTCGAGCCGCGCCGCCACCGCGTCGGTCGCGCGCTGCAACTCGCGCATCATCTCGATCGTGTCGGTCCGCGTCGCGCCGGGCAGCATCGCGAAGTTGCCCGTCACCGACCCCTGCTCGGGCGAATCCCAGAACCGCCACTGCACGTCGCCCCGCACAAGCGAGGCCCCCTGAATTGCGAGCAGCAGGACCGCCCCCGCGAGAACGGGGTATCGCGCCCACAGAACCCCCGCGATGAAAGGGCGGAACAGCGTCTCGCGGACCCAGGAGAAGCCGATGTTCACATGGTGCGACGGCACATCGTACCACCGCAGCTTTCCGCCGCTGCCCGCCAGCGCGTGCAGCATGTGCGACGGCAGGATCAGGAAGCACTCCACCAGCGAAGCGATCAGCACCAGGATCACCACGACGGGGATATCGCTGATCAGCCGCCCGAAGTTGCCCGAGATCGCCAGCAGCCCCGCGAAGGCAATGACGGTCGTGACCGTCGAGGCGAAGACCGGCGGAGCCATGCGATAGGCACCGTTCACCGCGGCCTGCTCCGGCGTCTCGCGCAGGTGCCGCGCGCGCCAGTCGGCGTGTTCGCCCACCACGATGGCATCGTCCACCACGATCCCCAGCGTGATGATCAGCGCAAACAGCGAGACCATGTTGAGCGTCACGCCGAAGGAGAACATGAAGAAGATCGCCGCCGACATCGCCACCGGGATCCCCGCCGCGACCCAGAACGCCGTGCGCGCGCTGAGAAACAGGAACAGGAGCGCCACCACGATCGCCAGGCCCATGAGTCCGTTGCGCACCAGAATGTCGAGCCGGTTGGTGATCGCCTCGGCACGGGTGCGGACCAGGTCGATCCGCGTGCCCGCGGGCAGCGCCGCCTGCATCTCGGCGGCAACCTCCTGCACCGCCGCCTGCATCCGGATCGAATCGCCCAGCGCCGACCGGTCCACCCGCACCGCGATGGCCGGGTTTTCGCCCACGAAGTAGGTCCGCGCCCGGTCCACGCCCTGCGCATAGACCTGCGCCACGTCGCCCACGGCCAGGGTCGTGCCGTCGGCGCCGGACCGGATCGCCACCGCCCGCACTTCCGCGGCGCTGCGCGAGGGCACGCCGGTCCGCACCCGCGCATTCGCGCCCGCCACGTCGCCCGCGGGGCTGGTATCGGCCGAGGCCGCGATCGCGTCGGCGATCTCGCGCATCGTGACGTCGTGCTGGATCAGCTTGACCGAAGGCACCTCGACCAGGATCGAGGGCGCCGCGACCCCCTGGATCGTGGTCCGCGTGATCCCTTCCTGGAACAGCCGCGTCACGAACTCGTCGGCGAACCGGGCCAGCTGGTCCACCCCCACCGGCCCGGTGATGACGACATCCGTCACCCGGTCGCGCCACTCGTTGCGCCGCACGTTGGGGTCGTCGGCGCCCTCGGGCAGGTTCGAGACCGCCTCGACCGCGCGCTGCACGTCGCTTTCGGCCCGGGCGATGTCCCATCCCGGCTCGAACTCCAGCGTGATCCGTGCGCTGCCCTCGCGCGCCACCGCCGAGGAACTCGCCACCCCCTCGACCGCCAGAAGCGCGGGCTCCAGAAGCTGCACGACCGCGCGGTCCATGTCCTCGGGTCCCGCACCGCTCCAGCTGACCGAGACGGTCACCTCCTCGTTGATCGTGTCGGGGAAGAACTGCGCCCGCATCTGCGGCCCGGCCCAGATCCCCGCAACCAGCAGCACGACCAGCAGGAGGTTCGCCGCCGTGCGGTGCCGCGCGAAGTAGCCGATGATCCCGCGCCGCCCGGAAGCAAGCCCCCCGGAAGTACGCCCCAGCCGCGCCATCTCAGCCCCCCATCCGCTCTTCGATGCGGGCGACGACCTGCGCGGGCACCCGGTCGGCGCCAAGCTGCGCCAGTACACGGGCCTTCGCCTCGGCGGGCATGTTCGAATTGCCCTCGATGAACGCGATCAGCGCCGCGCGGCGTTCCGGCGTCAGCTCGACCATCTCGGCGGCTTCCCGGATCGCGTCCGGCGCGGCGGCTTCCTCCTGCGGCGCGGCCGGACGCACCGGCCGCACCTTGATCCCCGCACCCAGGAGCGGCGAGCGCTCCGCGACGATCTCGCGCCCGATCAGCGGCGATGCCGCGACGATCACCGCGTCGCCCTGCCGGCGCAGCACCTCGACCGGCAGGCTCTCCAGCCGGTCCTCGGGGCCCAGCACCAGAACCGTGCCATCCCCCGCCACCGCCGAATTGGGCAGAAGCGCCACCCCGTCAAGCTCAGGCTCGGCGATCGTCACCGTCACGAAATCGCCCGGCCGGAACCCGGCCGCCCCGTCGAGCGCCGCGAACACCAGCCGCCCGGTCTGCCCCGCCGCCACCGCCCCGCTCTCCCGCACGATCCGCCCGGTCGCGACAAGCTCCGCACCAAGCACGTCGAGCGTGATCGCCACCGGGGCCGACAGCAACTTGCCCTCGCCATCGAGAAGCCGTGCATACTGCGTCGTCGAAAGCCGGAACGACACCTCCAGCGCCGACTGGTCGATCAGCTGCGCCAGCCGCTCGTTGGCGTTGACCAGCCCGCCCTCGACGGCCGTGACCTCGGCCAGAGTGCCCGGGAACTCCGCCACGATCCGCGTGTCCGCCAGCCGCCGCTCGGCCTGCGCCAGCCCGATCCGCGCCCGTTCCAGCGCCGTGCGCGTCTGGTCCACCCGCGCCTCGGCCTGCGCCAGCGCCGCCCGGCGCGACAGCACCGCCTGCTGCGCCTGTGCCTCGGCCAGCTCGGCCGCCTCCACGTTCGCCTCGGTGCCCACGTTGCGGCTGGCAAGGTCCCGCGCCCGCACCAGCGCACGCGACCGCAGGTCGACCTGTCCCTGGGCCGAAACCAGCTCGTCCTGCGCCAGCACCAGCGCCCGCCCGGCCTCGGCCTGGTTCGCCTCGGCCTCCGCCACATCCGTCCGCGCGATCTCCAGCGCCCGCTCGGCGTCGGAGGGGTCGATCTGCACCAGCACCTCGCCCCGCGTGACCGTGCCGCCCTCCACGAAATTCGGCGAAAGGCCCACGACCGTGCCCGCCCCGGTCGCCCGCACCTCGAGCGTCCGGCGGCTGCGCACCTCGCCATAGGCCACAAGCTCCGGCGCGATCCGCCCCGGCTCGACCGTCATCACGTTCGCCGCGAACACCCGCTCGCGCGCCGGCTGGACCCGCGCCTCGCGCGCCATCCGCTCCTGCACCGCACCCCAGAACGACATCCCCGCCCACGCCAGAAGCGCAAGCGTCACCGCCATCAGGAAAAGCCCGGTCAGGGTCCGTCTGAGAAAGCGCATTCCTGTCCGCACCCGTCCATCGCTGGGAAAATCCTTGCTGCCCGGAAACATAGCGCGCCACCCCGGCCAGACCAAGGCATATGCCCGTTACCTGCACTTGTAACGCAGGGCCGCACCGTTTCCGTCGCAGGCGCCCCCGCTCCTCACTTGCGGCGGCGATGCTCGTCCAGCCGGGGGAAGATCTCGACGAAGTTGCAGGGCCGGTGGCGGTAGTCGAACTGCCACTTCAGGATCTCGTCCCAGGCGTCGCGGCACCCGCCCGGACTTCCGGGCAGGGCAAAAAGATAGGTGCCCCCCGCCACGCCCGCACAGGCGCGGCTCTGCACGGCGGACGTCCCGATCTTGCCCATCGAGACCATCGTGAACACCGTTCCGAAGGCCTCGATCTCCTTCTCGTAGACGTCCCGGTGCGCCTCGACCGTCACGTCCCGCCCCGTGAGCCCCGTGCCCCCCGTGCTCAGCACCGCGTCGATGCCGGGGTCGGCGCACCACTCCCGCAGGATCGCCGCGATCTCGGCCCGCTCGTCGCGCACGATCCTGCGGTCGGCCAGCACATGCCCGGCCTCCGCGATCCGCTCCACCAGCGTATCGCCCGACTTGTCCTCGTCCAGACTGCGGGTGTCCGACACCGTCAGCACCGCAAACCTGACCGGGATGAACTCCCGGCCCTCGTCGATCCGGCTCATGCCCGCCGCTCCATCACAAGGCGCACCGCCAGCGCGCCGAATACCCCCGCGGTAAGCCAGCGCAACACGCGCCCCGCGCGCCCCGACCCCGCCAGCACCCGCCCGATCCCGCCCGAAAACGTGCCCACCAGCCCGTTCACCACGAACCCGCCCGCCGACAGCACCGCGCCAAGGATCAGGAACTGCGGCAGCACCGGCGCGGCCACATTCACGAACTGCGGCACGAAGGCCAGGATGAACAGGATCACCTTGGGATTGGTCAGGTTCACCAGCAGGCCATCGCGGAACGCCCGCGCCGGTGCCACCGCCGGACGCGCGCCCCCCTGCACCGCCGTCAGCGTCCGCCACGCCAGCCACAGCAAGTAAGCCGCCCCCGCCCAGCGGATCGCGTCGAACGCCACCGGATACCGCGCCACCAGCGCGCCGAGGCCCAGCCCGGCCAGCGTCACATGCACCATGCACCCCGCCGCGATCCCACCCGAGGCCGCCCAGCCCGCCCGCGCCCCGCCCCGCGCCCCCTGCGCAAGGCTGAACATCATGTCCGCCCCCGGCGTCAGGTTCAGCGCCAGCGCGGCCGGCACGAAGGCCAGAAGGACCACAGGCTCGATCATCGGGGCTCCATCAGGCGCGCCTTCAATTCCAGCAGGTCCGCCCAGGCCTCGCGCTTGGCAGCCGGCGTCCGCAGCAGATACGCCGGATGCAGCATCGGCAGGCAGGGCCGCCCCAGCGCCTCGGTCCATTGCCCCCGCACCCGGGTGATTCCCGAAAGCCCCGTCAGCAGACCCAGCGAGAACCGCCCCATCGTCACGATGATCTCCGGATCGGCCAGCGCGACATGCCGCTCCACGAAGGGCCGCATCATCGCCAGTTCCGCCGCCTCGGGGTCCCGGTTGCCCGGCGGCCGCCACGGCAGGACGTTGGTGATGTAGAGCGCACTCCCGGCATCGGGATGCTCCCGCGCCATCCCGATCGCCGCGAACATCCGGTCCAGAAGCTGCCCCGCCTTGCCCACGAAGGGCTTGCCCTGCTGGTCCTCGTCGCGCCCCGGCGCCTCGCCGACGATCATCACCCGCGCCGCCGGAGTGCCGTCGGCGAAGACGAAACTCCGCGCGCCCTTCTTCAACTCGCAATGATCGAACGCCGCCCAGGCCCCGGCCAGTGCCGCAAGGTCGCCCGCCCCGGCCGCCAGCGCCCGCGCCTCCGCAACCGGGTCGGCGGCGGCCACGGGCACCGGTGGCGCCGCCGCCGGAGCGGCACCCTGCGCCACCGCAAGCGCCTCGGCCTCCTCGTAGCGGTTCACCGGCACCTCGCCCGTGGCCTCGTCGGCGCCAAGCTCGACCTGCCAGCGCAGAAGCGCCAGCGCCGTGGCCGAATCCATCGTGTCGAGGTCGGGGTGCATGGCCGCCACGCTAGGCGCTGCGCGCGCGGAGGTAAACGGCCCGCCGCCGAAGGAGCCTCACCCCGTTGCCGCTCCCCCCGGGATTTGCCATAAGCGACCCGAACGACCGGAGGGGCCATGAGTTTCCGCGCACGCCACCTGCTCGGGATCGAGCACCTCCAGCCCGCCGAGATCGTCACGCTGCTCGATCTCGCCGACCGCTACGTCGATCTCAACCGCCGCACCGAGAAACGCGGCGACGCGCTCGCGGGCCTCACCCAGATCAACATGTTCTTCGAGGCCTCGACCCGCACGCAGGCGAGCTTCGAGCTTGCCGGCAAACGCCTCGGCGCCGACGTGATGAACATGGGCGTTGCGCACTCGAGCGTGAAGAAGGGCGAGACGCTGATCGACACCGCCGTCACCCTCAACGCCATGCACCCCGACCTCCTCGTGGTCCGCCAC
>CAZOHN010000072.1:0-15355 GCA_964579325.1 uncultured Rhodobacterales bacterium | reverse complement strand
GTAGCGCGATGGTCTCGAGCCGCTTGGGCTCGCGCGAGCGCAGCAGGTTCACCACATGGTGCAGCGTGAAGCCGGTATCCACGATATCCTCGACCACCAGCACGTCGCGCCCCGCGATCTCGCCGCGCAGGTCCTTGAGGATGCGCACCTCGCGAGAGCTTTCCATCGCGTTGCCGTAGGAGGACGCTTCGAGGAAATCCACCTCGAGCGGCAGGTCGATCTCGCGCACGAGGTCTGCGATGAACACGAACGATCCGCGCAGCAGCCCCACCACGATCAGCTTCTCGGTGCCAGAGAAGGCCTGGGTAATTTCGCGCGCAAGCGCCTCCACGCGGGCGGCGATCGACTTGGCCGAGATCATCTGGTCGACGACATAGTGTCTCTCGGACATGGCGCACCCTTGATTTTGCGGGCACAGTCTACGTAATGGGCAGCCATTGTCACGGGGGAGGAGTGGGGCGCGGATGCCCACGCACAGAGAAACCAAGGACCTGCCCTGGACGGCGGCCGAAATGTACGATCTTGTGGCCGACGTCGCCTCGTATCCGCAGTTCCTGCCCTGGACCTCGGCTGCGCGGATCAGGTCGCGGCACATCCATGAGGATCACGAGGTGATGGAGGCCGACCTCGTGATCTCGTTCAAGGTGTTCCGCGAACGGTTCGGCAGCCGTGTCGTGCTCTATCCCGACCGGCGGCGGATCGAGACCGAGTACATCGACGGCCCGTTCCGGCACATGCGCTCGACCTGGGAGTTCCGCGAGCGCCCGCAGGGAGGTTGCAAGGTCGAGTTCTTCGTGGATTTCGAGTTCCGCAACGCGATCCTTCAGGGGATCATCGGGGTCGTGTTCAACGAGGCGATGCAACGTGTGGTCCGCGCCTTCGAGCGGCGCGCGGCGGACCTCTACGGGCCACGGGTGCTCTCGGTCTGAGATCGGTCGCCGTTTCTTCCCGGGTGTCGGCCTGGGGCGTGGGCCGTGATCGTCGCTGTTGCGTCAACGGACGGAAAACCCCCGGCCCGGACGCGACGGAACCCGGCGCCATGTGCGTTCCTCTCGCCACAACACCGACCGGAGAGCTGCCATGATCCGTCCCGCCCGACTTGCGCCGCGCCAAACATCGACTGAGCCTTGTCTCCGCCGCCGCGGGCCCCTCGCGCGCGCCGCAGTGTTTCTGCTTCTGGGGCTCGTCCTCGTCTCGGCGGCAAGCGCGCTCGGCGCGGAGACCCGCGAGGTCACACTGCCTGACGGCCGGTTCTATCGCATTGACCTGCCTGCGCAGCGGCAGGGCGCACCGATGATCCTTGCGCTGCACGGTGGTGGCGGAAACCCCGATCAGTTCGCCCGGAATGCCGGTCTGACCCGGCCGGCCAACACTGCCGGCTATGCCGTGATCTACCCGGCCGGTTCGGGACGGTCTCGCCTTCTGACCTGGAACGCGGGCATCTGTTGCGCTTACGCGGTGCGGGCCGGGATCGACGACGTGGCCTTTCTTGATGCCGTCGTCGCCGATGCCGCGCGCCGCTTTGGTGTGGATGCGGGGCGCGTCTACGTCACCGGCATGTCGAACGGGTCGATGATGGCCGAACGCTATGCCGCCGCGCGGCCCCGCGCGGTGCGCGCCGCCGCCGGAGTGGCAGGAACGATGGACCCGAACGTCCGGATCCGCGGCCCGGTGCCGCTTCTGCACATCCACGGAACCGCAGATACCCGGGTGCCCTACGCCGGCGGCGTGGGCGAGGGCTCGACCGGTGCACGCTTTGCCCCGGTGCGCGACATCGTCACCGCCTTCGCACGGGCCAACGGTGTCGGCGGCCCCCCGGTCCGCAGCGTGATCGACCCCGTGGCCGACGGCACTCGTGTGATCGCGGAAGACTGGCGGGACGCCGGGGGCCGCACACGGATCCGTTTGCTGACGGTCGAGGGCGGCGGCCATGTCTGGCCGGGCGGGCGGCGTGCGGGGCGGCAGGGTGGCGACACCCGAGACATCGACGCCAACACCGAGATCCTGCGGTTCTTCGCGCTTCACCCCTGAGGCGCGGCAAGCGCCTCGGTCAACAGTCCGATCGCCCGCGCGACGCTTTCGGCCCGCACCCGATCGCGGCCAAGGGCGCCGAAGTCCACCGACTCGGCGCGCGTCGGACGGCCAAGGGTGGCCAGCCCGAAGCAGACCCGCCCCTCCGGCTTGTGCTCCGATCCACCGGGACCGGCGATCCCGGTGATCGAGACCGCCAGCCCGGCGTCAGAGCGCGCAAGCGCCCCTTCGGCCATCTCGCGCGCGACCTCTTCGGACACGGCCCCATATGCGGCAAGCGTCACAGGGCGGACGCCCAGCATCGCCTCCTTGGCGGCGTTCGAATAGGTGACGAACCCCCGGTCGAACACGTCGGACGACCCCGGAACATCGGTGATCGCCCCGGACACCAGTCCGCCGGTGCAGCTTTCGGCGGTGGCGATCATTACCCCCGCCGCACGGGCGCGGGCCACGAGGTCGGCGGCGCGGCTCACAACCCAATTACCCCGTGCGACAGCCAGGCGCCAAGGCCCACGGCCACCGCGCCGCAGGCCCCCGCCATCAGGTCGTCGAGCATCACGCCCGCAGCCCCCCCGCGCCGGTCGACCCAGCCGATGGGACCGGGCTTCCAGATGTCGAAGAGCCGGAACACCAGGAACGCCACGACCCAGCCGGGCCAGAGCGCCAGCATGTCCGCGCCCGCGTGCGATGCTCCGAACGACACCGGCAGAAGCGCCAGCCATTGCCCGGCGACCTCGTCGATCACGATCCACGATGGATCGCCGTCGTCGCTGTCCGGCAGGATCAGCGCGGTCACCCAAAGGCCGATCCCGGTGGCGAGGCCGATGGCGACGAGCAGCGCGAGCGGACCGCCGAGGACATGGATGGCCCAGGCGATGGGCAGCGCGGCAAGCGACCCCCATGTGCCCGGCGCGGGGCGCAGGTAGCCGACGTAGCCGAAGCTTGCGATGGCGCGGATCATGGCGCGACCAAAGTGACCGAGGCCATGGCGGCGATCCCCTCTTCCCGTCCTGTGAAGCCGAGCCGCTCGGAGGTTGTGGCCTTGACGCTCACGCGACCTGTCTCGATCCCGAGGATGGAGGCGATTTTATCCATCATATCAGACGCATGAGGGCCGATCTTCGGATGTTCGCAGATCAGCGTCACGTCGCAGTTCGAGATCGCAAAGCCGCGTTCCCGGGCGCGTGCCGCCGCGTGCGACAGGAAGATCTCGGAGGCGGCGCCCTTCCACTGCGGGTCCGACGGCGGGAAATGCCGGCCGATGTCGCCATCGGCCAGCGCGCCATAGATCGCATCGGTCAGCGCGTGCATCCCCACATCGGCGTCGGAGTGGCCGAGCAGGCCGCGATGATGCGGGATGGCGACGCCGCACAAGGTGACGTGGTTGCCAGCCCCGAAGGCGTGAACGTCGAAGCCGGTGCCGGTGCGTATATCCATGGTCTCTCCCATCAGCGCCCTGGCGCGGGCGAAGTCGTCGGGCAAGGTGATCTTCAGGTTGCGCGCCTCGCCGGGGACGATCTCGACCGCAAGCCCCGCCGCGCGCGCCACCTCGACGTCGTCGGCGGCCTCGCCACCGTGCGCCCGGTGCGCCGCAAGGATCGCGTCATAGCGGAAGCCCTGCGGGGTCTGCGCGGCCACGAGGCCGTTGCGATCGGCCGTGCCGGCCACCAAGCCGCCATCGGCGCGCCAGAGCGCATCTGTCACCGGCAGGCCCGGCGCGGCCGCGGGCCCGCGATCGAGCGCGGCCACGACCCGTGCGATCAGCGCGGGCGTGACGAGCGGACGGGCGGCATCGTGGATCAGGACGCGCGAGGTGCCGGTTCCGGCCAGCGCCTCGAGCGCGGCGCGCACCGAGGCAGCGCGCGTCGCACCGCCGACAACCCGCATCGCTCCAGTGGCTTCGGGCAAGGAATCGGCACGTTCGAAATCGTCGCGATGCAGGACGAGGACAACGCGCCCGAAGCCCGAGAAGGCCGCGAGCGTATGGGCCAGCACCGGGCGATTTCCCAGGCTCTGCCACTGTTTGGCAAGCGCCCCCCCGGCGCGCGTTCCTCGCCCGGCGGCGACGATGATGGCGGCGATCGTCATGGCTGATCTTTAGGGCGTGGCGAGAAGGGTGACAACGGCACTTCGCGCGGGGGAATTTCCGCTCAATTTTTGGGCGTTGCGTGTCTGGTACGGGGGGAGGCTGCGCGCCACGTTGCATTGCCAGGGTGGAGCAGGTACGCACGGCTCGAACGCACAAGGATTAGGCATTTGGCCATTCAGTTGGCGGATAGCGCCCTCGACGCCTTCGGCGCCACCCCGGTGGCGCTTGCACCCATGGCCGGCATCACCGACCTGCCGTTCCGCCGCCTCGTCGCCGGACTGGGGGCTGGCCTCGTGGTGAGCGAGATGGTCGCGAGCCGCGAGATGGTGCAGTCCCGTCCCGAGGCGCGGGCGCGCGCCGAACTGGGGCTGGGCGAGGCGGCGTCGGCGGTGCAACTCGCGGGGCGCGAGCCCGAATGGATGGCCGAGGCGGCACGCATGGTCGAAGCGATGGGCGCGCGGGTCATCGACATCAACATGGGATGCCCCGCCAAGAAGGTGACCAACGGCCTGTCCGGCTCGGCGCTCCTGCGCGACCTGCCGCTCGCGCTTCGGTTGATCGAGGCGGTGGTGGGGGCGGTGAAGGTGCCGGTGACGCTCAAGACCCGGCTCGGCTGGGACGGCGACTGCCTGAACGCAGCCCAACTGGCGCGCGCCGCGGAGACGGCCGGCGTCGCGATGATCACGATCCACGGCCGCACCCGGCAACAGTTCTACACCGGGCGGGCCGACTGGGCGGCGATCAGCGCAGTGGTGCAGGCGGTGCGGATTCCGGTTCTGGCCAACGGCGACATCGTGGATGCGCCAAGCGCCCGTGCCGCGATGAAGGCGTCCGGCGCGGCTGGGGTGATGGTCGGGCGCGGCGCGCGCGGCCGGCCCTGGCTACCAGGCCAGATCGCCGCGCGGTTGTCGGGCCGCCCGGCGCGGACCGCACCGCAGGGTACCGATCTTTCGGTTTTTGTTGCAGGGCATTACGAGGCGATGCTGACGTTCTATGGCAAGGATCTCGGGCTGAAGATGGCGCGCAAGCACCTTGGGTGGTACATGGATCACGCAGGCACTCCCACCATCCTCCGTCAGGCGATCCTTACCGCCGCCGAGCCGGGTCCGGTATTCGCGAGGCTCGACGAGGCCTTCGCCGGGGAGGCCATCGCGGCATGAAACTCGACGCCGAGAGTCTCTGGGCCTCGCTGCCGGTGCCGACCTTCATTGTCGACGGCAGTGACCGGATCGAGGAAATCAACCTCGCCGCCGAGCAGTTCATGAACGCCAGCGCGAAGAGCCTGCGCGGCCAGCCGATCTGGGACAAGCTTCTGGTCGATGCTCCGCTCGAAGGGGCGCTGACCCGGGTCCGGCAGGACCGGGCCGCGGTCTTCGTGAACGACGTCGAACTGACCGCGGGCGACCGCGCCCCGTTCCATTGCTCGCTCCAGATCGCGCCGGTGGCCGACGACCCCGAGCGCGTTCTCCTGCTGATCGCCAGCCGCGAGATCGCAGACCGGCTCGAGCGCGCGCACTCTGTCAAGTCTGCGGCGAAATCTGCCATCGGCATGGCCGAGATGCTGGCGCACGAGATCAAGAACCCGCTTGCGGGTATCACCGGCGCGGCACAGCTTCTCAGCATGAACCTCACCGGGGAAGATCTGGAACTTACTGATCTTATCGTCGATGAGACCCGTCGCATCGTGAAGCTTCTCGAACAGGTGGAGCAGTTCGGCAACCTCCGCCCGCCCGAGCGCAGGGCGGTGAACATCCACGACCTCCTCGACAGGGCGCGACGTTCGGCGCTGGTGGGCTTTGCAGCGCACATGACGATCCTCGAGGACTATGATCCCTCGCTTCCGCCGACCTGGGTCGATGCCGACCAGATGGTGCAAGTGCTCCTCAACCTCCTCAAGAACGCGGCCGAAGCCAGCCCGGGCGGCGGCACGATCCGGCTGCGCACCTCCTACGACCTGTCGCTGAGGCTGCGCCGTTCGGACGGGCAGGGGCTCGCCCTGCCGCTCGTGGTCGAGATCACCGACGACGGTCCCGGCATCCCGCCCGCCATTGCCGCAGATGCCTTCGAGCCCTTCGTCTCCGGCCGCGAGAACGGCACCGGGCTCGGTCTGGCGCTGGTGTCCAAGATCGTGTCCGAGCACGACGGCTGGATCAGTGTCGACAGCGTGCCGGGCCGCACCACCTTCCGCATATCGCTTCCCATGGCGCCGAAAGAGGCACCAGCCCAGAAGGAGACCGACTGAGATGGACGGAACCGTTCTCGTCGCCGATGACGACCGCACGATCCGCACCGTGCTCACGCAGGCCCTCACGCGGGCGGGGTGCCGGGTGCACGCGACGTCGTCGATGGTGACGCTCATGCGATGGGTCGAGGAGGGCAAGGGCGACCTCGTGATCTCCGACGTCGTGATGCCCGATGGCAACGGGCTCGAGGCGCTGCCGAAGATCACCGAACAGCGTCCGGGCCTGCCGGTGATCGTGATTTCCGCCCAGAACACGATCATGACGGCGATCCAGGCCGCCGAGAAGGAAGCCTTCGACTACCTGCCCAAGCCCTTCGACCTTCCCGACCTGATGAAGCGGGCCGCCCGCGCGCTCGAACAGAAGCGCCGGGTGGCCGCCCGTCCGCAGCCAAGGGCCGAGGTGCGCACTGGCGAGGACCTGCCGCTCGTCGGCCGCACACCCGCGATGCAGCAGCTCTACCGGCTTGTGGCACGGGTGATGAACACCGACATCCCCGTCCTGATCACCGGCGAATCCGGCACCGGCAAGAGCTTGGTGGCGCGGGCGATCCACGATTTCTCCGACCGGCGCACGCTGCCCTTCGTGGTGGCGCAGGCGTCCGACCTGCAGGGCATGGACGGGCCGTCGACCGTGCTTGCCCGCGCCAAGGGCGGAACGCTCCTCTTCGACGAGGTGGGCGATTTCGACGCCGAGACTCAGGCCCGGATCGTGCGGATGCTGGATGCCCTGACCGATAGCGCGCCGCGGATCATGGCGACCTCGCAGGCAGACCTCGTGCCGCGCATGGAATCGGGACTTTTCCGGCAGGACCTGTACTACCGTCTCGGCGGCGTCACGCTGACGGTGCCGTCGCTGCGCGAACGTGTCGAGGACATTCCCCTGCTGGCCGAGCATTTCCTCGGCCGCGCCGATCCCTCGGGGCCGCCCCGGCGGCTCAGGACAGAGGCGATGGACCTGATCCGCACCTATTCCTGGCCGGGAAACGTGCGGCAGCTCGAAAACACCATCCGGCGTCTTGTCGTCACGAGCGCCGAGGAAGAGATCGGCCGCGCAGAGGTCGAGGCGGTGCTGGGCAACCAGCCCGCGATGGAACCGCTGCGCGGTGCGGGCGAGGGCGACCGGCTCACCGCCTCGGTCGCCAAGCACCTGCGCCGCTATTTCGATCTGCACGGCGGGGTCCTGCCACCGCCGGGCCTCTATGACCGGATCCTGAAGGAGGTCGAGCTGCCGCTGATCGAGATCGCCCTCGATGCGACAGGCGGAAACCAGGCGAAATGTGCCGATCTTCTCGGCATCAACCGCAATACCTTGCGCAAGAAGATCACCGACCTCGATATCCGCGTGACACGGCGCCGCAAGTTGATGTAAAAGCGCAACAGCACCGTGGCACGGGGGCAATACTGCCGCCAGAAGGCCCGGGCATATGGCGGTTGCCGTGTCGAGCGGCACAACATCGTGAGGCGCGAGTGGCGAGCCCGGCACATGTTGCCACCTGGGAGCGGTTGAGCCGTCTGCGGCGTCAGCGGAAGGTCCAGAACCTCGCGACGCTCGGGCTGGTGTTGCTCGGGCCGACGCTCGCGGTGCTGACCTTCTTCGCGCTCGGGCCGCTCGATCAGGGGTTCTCGTCCTCGGGCCTCCGCTTCGTGCTGCTCGCCGACCTCGTCTACATCCTCGTCGTCGCGACCCTCGTCGCCTCGCGCATCGCCAAGATGATCGCGGCCCGCCGCGCACGCTCGGCCGGGTCGCGGCTTCATCTGCGGCTCACCGGCGTCTTCGCGGCGGTGGCGCTCACGCCGGCGGTCCTCGTGGCGGTCTTCGCCGCGATCACCGTCAACTTCGGCCTCGAAGGCTGGTTCTCGGAACGGGTGCGGGCGGTCGTGGGCTCGTCCCTTGCGGCTGCCGAGGCCTATGAAGGCGAGCATCGCCGCGACCTCGAGACCGACGCCCGCGGGCTGGCGGCCTATCTCGAAACCGCCCGTCGGATCCAGCCCTTCATCAGCGATGGCGACCTGCGGCAACTCCTCAGCCAGGGCCAGGCGCTTGTCCAGCGCGGGTTGAAGGAGGCTTTCGTCATCGATGGCGCGGGCGATATCCGCGCCCGCGGCGACCGGTCGTACCTGTTCGACTACGAGCTTCCCGCCCCCGATGTCATCGAGCGTGCCACGGTGGAGGGGATTGCCATCATCGAGGACTGGGAGATCTCCGAGTTCCGCGCGCTGTTGCCGCTTGCAGGCTATGTCGACCGGTTCCTCTACGTCAGCCGCGAGGTCGATGGCCAGATCCTGTCGCTTCTCGACGATACCCAGCAGACCGTGCGGCTCTACCAGCAACTCGAGTCCGACCGCGGGCGCCTGCTGTTCGAGTTCGGGCTGCTCTACCTCGGCTTCGCGGTCATCCTGATCCTGGCGGCGGTATGGCTGGGCCTGTGGTTCGCCGAGGGCCTGTCGCGCCCTGTCGGGCGGCTCGCCGGGGCGGCGCAGCGCGTCGGCGGCGGCGACCTCGGCGTGCAGGTGCCCGAGGAGGAAGGCGACGACGAGATCGCCATGCTTGGACGCGTGTTCAACCAGATGACCCGGCAGCTCAAGGGCCAGCGCGAGGCGCTGATCGACGGCCACCGCCAGACCGAACGCCAGCGGCGGCAGTTCGATTCGGTGCTCTCCTCTGTCACGGCCGGGGTTCTGGGGCTTGATGCGGAGGGCAGGATCGACTTCATGAACCGCTCGGCCTGCCGGCTTCTCGGCCTTGACGAGGCGGCCGACCACGGCCAGCCGATCGGTCAGGCGGTACCCGAGTTCGCCGGGCTGTTCCAGCGGCTGAAGGAAAGCTCCCTCGAAGGCGAACAGGAGGAAGTGCGGCTCACCCGCGAGGGCAAGCTCGAAAGCCTCCTCGTCCGGATGGCGCTCCGCCGCAACGCCGAAGGCCGGCTGGAAGGCTACGTGGTGGCCTTCGACGACGTGACCGACCTTGTCAGCGCCCAGCGCATGGCCGCCTGGGGCGACGTCGCGCGCCGCATCGCGCACGAGATCAAGAACCCCCTCACCCCGATCCAGCTCTCGGCCGAGCGCATCCGGCGCAAGTTCCGGCCGATGGTGGGCGCCGAGGCCGAGAACCTGGAGGCGATGACCGAGGTGATCGTGCGACAGACCGCCGACCTGCGCCGGATCGTGGACGAGTTCTCGCGGTTCGCCCGGATGCCCGAGCCCGAGCGGCGCGAGGAAGACCTGGGCCAGCTCCTGCGCGACGCGGTGATGCTGCAGGAGGGCGCGCTCGCCGGGGGCGCGCGGCTGGTTTCCGACATTCCCGAGGGCCCTTTCCCTGCCGAACTCGACCGCACGATGATCGGGCAGGCGCTGACAAACCTTATCAAGAACGCGGGGGAAGCGATTGAATCCCTTCAGGAAAAAGGATCGGGCGTCGACCAGGCTCCCGAGGTCCGCGTGTCGCTCTCGCAGGAACAGGGACGCGCGGTCATCCGCATTGCCGACAACGGCATAGGCCTGCCCGAGGACCGCGCGCGGCTGTTCGAGCCCTACGTCACGACCCGCGAGAAAGGCACCGGCCTCGGCCTGCCCATCGTCAAGAAGATCGTCGAGGAGCACGGCGGTACGCTCCAGCTCCTCGACGCCCCCCCGTTCACCCCGGGCGCCCGACGCGGCGCCCTCGCCGAAATCCGCCTGCCGCTCCGCACCGCCCGTGCCGCGTCGGGCCAAGAGAAAATGGCCGTCTGAGGCGGCAGGAGGTTCAGCACATGGGCGATATTCTCATCACCGACGACGAGCGCGACATCCGCGAACTGATCTCGGACATCCTCAAGGACGAAGGCTATACCACGCGGCTTGCGTCGAACTCCGACGAATGCATGGCCGCGATCAACGCCGAGCCTCCGTCGCTGATGATCCTCGACATCTGGCTCAAGGACAGCCGGATGGACGGGATCGACATCCTCAAGACGGTCAAGCGCGACAACCCCGACGTGCCGGTGGTCATCATCTCGGGACACGGCAACATCGAGATCGCGGTCGCCGCGATCAAGCAGGGCGCCTACGACTTCATCGAGAAGCCCTTCAACATCGACCAGCTCCTGGTGGTGATCGCCCGCGCGATGGAAGCCTCGCGTCTTCGGCGCGAGAACTCGACCCTGCGCCGTCGCGACGTCGCGACCTCGGACATGATCGGCTCGTCGGTCGCCTACCGCAACCTGCGTTCGCACCTCGACAAGGTCACCAAGTCGAACGGGCGGGTGATGCTGACCGGCCCGGCCGGCTCGGGCAAGGAACTCGCGGCGCGCTATATCCACGCGAACTCGAACCGCGCAGGCGGCCGTTTTGTCACCGTGAACTCGGCCGCGGTCGAACCCGACCGGATGGAGGAATTGCTGTTCGGCCGCGAGAGCACCGGGCGCGGGGTCGAGCCGGGGCTTCTGGAGCAGGCGCACGGCGGCGTCCTCTACATCGACGAGGTGGCCGACATGCCGCTCGGCACCCAGTCGAAGATCCTGCGTGTGCTGGTCGAGCAGCAGTTCAGCCGCGCGGGCGGCAACGACAAGGTCCGGGTCGACATGCGGGTCATCTCCTCCACCACCCGCGACCTCGAGGCCGAGATCGCCGCAGGCCGGTTCCGGCAGGAACTCTATCACCGCCTGAACGTGGTGCCGATCGCGGTGCCCTCGCTCGAGGAGCGGCGCGAGGACATCCCCGAACTGGCGCGCTACTTCATCCGCCAGTGCAACAAGACCCAGGGTCTCGTCCTGCGCGACCTCAGCGAGGAGGCCTCCACGGTCCTGCAGACCATGCCCTGGCCCGGCAACGTGCGCCAGCTTCGCAACGTGATCGAAAGGGTCCTGATCCTCGGCGACGGCACCGGCCCGATCCTGGCGCGAGAGTTGCCCGCGATGGCCGCGCAGCCCGAAGTGGAAGGCCGGATCTCGCTCTCCGGCGGCCTCGCCACGCTGCCGCTGCGCGAGGCGCGGGAGTTGTTCGAGCGGGAATACCTTCTCACCCAGATCAACCGCTTCGGCGGCAACATCAGCCGCACCGCGGCTTTCGTCGGCATGGAGCGGTCGGCGCTGCACCGCAAGCTCAAGTCGCTCGGTGTGGGCACCACCACCAAGGGCGGCGCGCGGATCGCCTATATCGAGGACGAGATCGAGCCCGAGGTGGTGAACGCCGCCGAGTAGCCCCGTTGACCCGCCGGACCTCCTCTGCCACACCTCGGCGCCAAGCCTGGTGCAGGAACTGAGCCATGAAGGTCATCATCTGCGGGGCGGGTCAGGTGGGCTGGCAGATCGCGCGGCACCTGTCGGGCGAGAAGAACGACGTGACCGTGGTCGACCAGAACCCCGACCTCGTCCGCCGCGCCACCGACGCGCTCGACGTGCAGGGCGTCGCGGGCTTTGCCTCCTACCCGGACGTGCTCGAGAAGGCCGGTGCGCGCGACTGCGACATGCTGATCGCCGCGACCCACTCCGACGAGGTGAACATGATCACCTGCGAGGTGGCCTATGCCGTCTTCGGGGTGCCCCGGCGCATCGCGCGGCTCCGCGCCCAGGCTTACCAGGACCCGGCCTATGCCGACCTCTACATGCGCGACCGGCTGGCGATCGACGTGGTCATCAGCCCCGAACGCGAAGTGGCCGAGGCCGCGCTGCAGCGCCTCGCCGCGCCGGCCGCCTTCGATACCGAAAGCTTCATGGGCGGGCAGGCGCAGCTTCTGGGCATCGCGCTCGAGGCGGACTGCCCGGTGCTGAACACGCCGCTGCGGCAGCTCAGCGACCTCTTCTCCTCGCTGCGCGCCATCGTCGTCGGCGTACGGCGCGACGGGCGGCTCTTTGCCCCCGAGCCGGGCGACCAGCTTTTCGCCGATGACCAGATCTACGTCATGTCCCATATCGAGGATGTGAACCGCACCCTCGACATCTTCGGCAAGACCACCAAGAAGCAGGAGCGCATCGTCATCATCGGCGGCGGCAACGTCGGCCTCGCCGTGGCCCGCGCGCTCGAACAGCGCACCGACCGGGTGCGCGCCAAGATCATCGAGCGCAACCGGGGCCAGGCCGAACGCGCCGCCGATGCGCTCGAACGCACCATCGTGCTGCACGGCGACGGGCTCGACGTCGATCTGCTCGCCGAGGCGAACATCGACAAGGCCGATGCGGTGCTTTGCGTCACCGACGACGACAAGGTGAACCTCCTCGCCGCCGTCCGCGCCAAGTCGGAAGGCTGCGCGATGGCCATCGCCCTGGTGAACGACCCGACGCTGGTGCCGCTGATGGGGCCGCTCGACATCGACGCCTACATCAACCCGCGCGCCACCACCGTCTCGTCGATCCTGCGCCACATCCGCCACGGGCGCGTGCGCACGGTCTATTCCATCGGCGATGCCGAGGCCGAGATCATCGAGGCGCAGGTGCTCTCGACCGCGCCGCTCGCAGGGCGGCTGCTGCGCGAGGTCGATTTCCCCGAGGGCGTCCTGGTGGGCTCGGTGATGAAGAAGGGCAAGGTCGTGAAACCGGCAAGCGACCTGCGCTTCGAGGAAGGCGATGTCGTCGCGCTTTTCGCCATGACCAAGGACGTGCCCGAGGTCGAGCGCCTCCTCCAGGTCTCGATCGACTATTTCTGATCCATGCGGTGGGTTCTCGACCTTCCGCTCTTCGTGGTGCTGATGGGCATCGGAGCCCTCGCGATGCTGGTGCCGGCGGCCCATGCCTTCACTGTGGGGGCCGACGCGATCGGGCGCGTCTTCATCTACGCAGCTTTGGCCGCCGGGGTCGTCACGTCCCTGATCGGCATCGCGACCGTTGGCCTCGCCCCCAGCCGCCCCGCGCGGGCGCACCTGATGTCGCTGGGCGGGGCCTTCCTGCTGCTGCCGATCATGTTCGCCTGGCCGTTCTACGAAGCGGTGCGACCGACCACGCCGCTCAACGCCTGGTTCGAGATGGTGTCCTGCTTCACGACCACGGGCGCCACCCTTTACCCCTCCGACCGCCTCGCCCCCTCGGTCCACCTCTGGCGGGCGGTGGTCGGCTGGCTGGGCGGGTTTCTCGTCTGGGTATCGGCGGTCGCGCTCCTGGCCCCGATGAACCTTGGCGGGTTCGAGGTGCGGGCCGAGGGCGGTGTCGGACGCGGCGCGGCGCAGGGCGCGGCCGGAGCCTTCCGGCGGGGCGAGGCCGGCCGGCGGCTCGTCTCGGTCGCGGTGGCGCTTCTGCCGGTCTATGCCGGGCTCACGACAGTCCTCTGGCTCCTGATGATCGTCTCGGGTTCGCCGCCCACGGCCGGCCTGATCCACGCGATGTCCACGCTCTCGACCTCGGGCATCCTGCCCGCCGAGACCTTGCGGCAGGGTGGGACGACCATCGCGGGAGAGATGATAATCGCCGCCTTTCTCGTCTTTGCGCTCAGCCGCAACACCTACAGCAACATGTTCCATCGCGGGTATGGCGTTCGCCTCGCGGGCGACCACGAACTCCGGCTCGGACTGCTCGTGGTCTCCGCTGTCACCGCGTTCCTCTTCCTGCGGCACTGGCTGGGCGCCACCGGGATCGGCAGCGAGACCGATCAGGTTCCCGCGCTGTCCGCCCTCTGGGGCACCGTGTTCACCGTGCTGTCGTTCCTGACGACGACCGGGTTCGTGTCCGAGGACTGGGTCGATGCGCAGAGCTGGTCGGGATTGTCCACGCCCGGGCTGCTGCTGATGGGCCTCGCGGTGCTTGGCGGCGGTGTGGGCACCACGGCGGGCGGGGTCAAGCTGCTGCGGGTGTGGGCGCTCTACACCCACACCACGCGCGAGATGGAACGGCTGATCCATCCCTCCTCGGTGGGCGGTTCGGGCCGCGAGGCGCGGCGGCTCAGGCGCGAGGGGGCCGAGATCGCCTGGATCTTCTTCATGCTCTTCGCCACCTCGATCGCCATCGTGACGACCGCCCTCGCCGGGGCGGGCCTCGACTTCGAAACCGCCATCGCCCTCGCCGTCGCCGCGCTGTCGACCACCGGGCCGCTCACCGACCTTGCGCTGTCGCGCCCGATCGACCTTATGCTGCTGAGCGATGGGGCGAAGGCCGTCTTCATGGGGGCGATGGTCCTCGGACGCCTCGAAACGCTGGCGCTGATCGCGCTTCTCAATCCCGAGTTCTGGCGCAATTGAGCCACCCGTGCGCGCCGGGGTCGTAAAGGACTGATTTTCGGGCTGGAACCTTCACTTCGCGCAATACATACTGTCCGACGGGAGAGGCGGAACGCGTCCCCGAGGGACAGCGCAAGAAAAAAGGCTTGGGTAGCATGGCTGGCGACAAACAGAATCTTCAGGACGCCTTTCTCAATCACGTCCGCAAGACCAAGGTTTCGGTCACGATCTTCCTGATCAACGGGGTCAAGCTGCAGGGCGTGATCACCTGGTTCGACAATTTCTGCGTGCTTCTGCGCCGCGACGGACAGTCGCAGCTTGTCTACAAGCACGCCATCTCGACGATCATGCCCGGCCAGCCCATCAACCTCTACGAGGGCGAAGACTGAGCGCTGCACCACAGGACCGCGCGCCGAAGCGTACCCGCGCCTGGGTCCTCCACCCCGACATCACGTCCCAGCGGGACCGGCGACCGGCCGGCCCTGCGCTCGAGGAGGCCGTGTCGCTCGCTGCGGCAATGCCGAACCTCGACATAGCGGGTGCCGAGGTCGTGCCTTTGCCCAAGGTTCGGGCCGGATTCCTCTTCGGCAGCGGCAAGACCGGGGAGCTCAAGGAGCGGCTGAAGGAAGCCGAGGTCGAGCTTGTGCTGGTGGATGGCCCGGTCACACCCGTCCAGCAGCGCAATCTCGAGAAGGAATGGGGCCTCAAGCTCCTCGACCGGACCGGCCTCATCCTCGAAATCTTCGCCGACCGCGCCCGCACCCGAGAAGGCGTGCTCCAGGTGGAGCTTGCGGCCCTCAGCTACCAGCGCACCCGCCTTGTTCGCGCCTGGACCCACCTCGAACGCCAGCGCGGCGGCTTCGGCTTTGTCGGC
>CAZOHN010000071.1:0-15361 GCA_964579325.1 uncultured Rhodobacterales bacterium | reverse complement strand
GGTGGGTGGGCGGGAGCGTGCCGGCGGTCCGGCCGCCGCCCCCGCAGCCTCAAAGCCGGTCGAGAAGCGCCCGCGTCGGCCAGGCGTCGGCCGGCAGGCCGAGGCGCACCTGTTCCTTCTGCACCGCCGCCCGCGTCAGCGCGCCGAGAATGCCGTCGATCGCGCCCACGTCATGCCCGCGCGCCTGCAGCTTGCGTTGCAGCGCCTGCATCTGGTCGCCCGAGAGCCCCGGTTCGGGATTGCCGGGGTTGAAGACCGGCGCGCCCTCCAGCCGGGTCGCGAAATAGGCAGCGGTCGTGACGTAGACGAGGCTCTTGTTCCAATCGAAGAACACGTTGAAATTCGGGTAGGCGAGGAATGCCGGCCCCTTGCGGCCCATCGGCAGGATCAGCGATGCGCGGAGGTTTCGCGGCAGGTTGCCGGCGCGGGCCTGCACCCCCATCCGTGCCCAGTCGGCCACCGACATCTGCTTGTCGAGGCCGGTGCGCGACCAATCCATCTCGGCCGGCACAACCACTTCCTGCAACCACGGCTCGCCCGCGCGCCAGCCGTGATGCTGCAGCATCCGTGCGCCGGACAGGATCGCGTCGGGCACCGAGGTCTTGAGGTTCACCTTGCCGTCGCCGTCACCGTCCACGCCCCGCTCGACGATATCGCCCGGCAGCATCTGCACCATGCCGATCTCGCCGGCCCAGGCCCCGGTGGTCCGTTCCGGATCGAGGCCGCCCTGCTCGTAGAGCTTCAGCGCCGCGAAGGCCTGCGGCAGGAACAGCGCCGGCCGCCGGCAGTCGTGCGCCAGCGTCAGAAGCGCATTGCGCGTGTTGAAGTCGCCCTGAACCTGCCCGTAATCGGTCTCGAGCGCCCAGAAAGCCAGCAGCACCCCCCGCGACACCCCGAAGCGCCGCTCGGCTTCGGAGAAGAGCGCCGCATGGCGCTCGGCGTTCCGGCGCCCGTTGACCAGCCGGCCTTCCGAGATCAGGGATCGTGCGAAATCTATGAAATCACGACGGAAGATGCCCTGGCTCCGGTCGGCGCGAATCACGCGATCATCGCGTCGGGCCGAGGCGAGGAAGCGGTCGACTGACGCGGCGGCATGTCCGCGCCGTACGGCTTCCGTCTTGAAATTTCCCAGAAATGCGCGAAAATCGCCGCCGCAGGGGACGTTTGCGTCCGCGGGAGCGGCTAGACCCGCCAGCAGGAGTCCCAGCAGCACGTAAGACCTGATATCCATGAGGTGTCCTCGAGTTCACCCTGACCGGGCGACAGACTACCAACACGGGGCCGGCGCGCAACGCGGAACCTCTTCGGCGGAAAAGCGCCAAAACAAGGGCGTTTACGACGTCTTGCCCTGAACGTTAACTCCATCTTAATCAGTGTTGCGAGAAGATGACCTGTGTTTGAGGGCGGGAAGCCGGCCAGTGGGGCGTCCGATATGAAAGTGCTTATTGTCGAGTGGAAGCCTGAACTTGGCCGCCTTTGGGCGCGCCATCTCGAGCGCGTCGGAGCCGAGGTCCACATCGCGACGACCGAGGTCGAGGCCATCGACATGCTGCGTGAGACGGCGTTCGACGCCGTCGTCCTCGACCTGACGCTGCCCGAAGGCAGTGCGCTTGCCGTGGCCGATTTCGCCGCCTACCGCCGCCCGAACGCGCGGATCGTGTTCGTCACGAACACCACCTTCTTCTCCGACGGTTCGATATTTGCCCTGAGCACAAACGCTCGTGCATTCCTCCAGTCGGACATGCCGCCGGAAGACCTCGCGGCCATCGTGCAATACCACGCCGCGTCGCGCTGAGCGCGCGGCGGCCCGGTCTCACCCCCCTGCCTGCCAGTCCCGCACGCTTTCCAGCGGCCAGAGCAGCATCAGGATGTTGAGCGCCAGCCCGTCACGGATCACCGAGATCGTCACCGCCTCGAACACCACCACGAGCGCCACCGAGGCCCAGACCGGCAGCACCCGCGCCAGCGCGAATCCCACCAGCATCGCCAGCGTGTCGGCCACCGAGTTCACGACCGAATCGCCGTAGTAGTCGAGCGAGATCGTCACCTCGCGGTAGCGATTGATGATGAAGTCGGTGTTCTCGAAGATCTCCCACGCCGCCTCGACCAGCGTGGCGATCAGCGCCCGCCAGCCAAGGCCGAGGCGCGGCAGCACCAGCCAGAGCGCCGCGTAGAACAACAATCCGTGAATGATGTGCGAGGGCGTGTACCAGTCGGTCAGGTGCTGGCTGTTCTCCGAACTCATCGTCACGCCGTGCCAGAGCTTGACATAGCCGCAGGTGCAGATCGGCACCCGGCCCATCGCCAGCAGGATGGCGGCAAGGCCGAGCACGGCGAGGAGGGTGAGGGTCCAGGAAAGGCGGATCGCGGTCATGACCGCGAGAGAGAGCATGGTCCGGAGCGGCTGTCGAGCCGCCGGACGTTGCCCGCCATGCGTCGCCGTCCTATAGCCGGGCAGGCGTGGCAGGGAGGCATCGGATGGCGGCCTGGCTTCACATCGTCGGCATGGGCGAGGACGGGACTGCGGGGCTTCACCCGCCTGCACGCGCGGTGCTCGAGGCGGCCGAGGTAATTCTCGGCGGCACCCGCCACCCCGACCTCGGCCCCTCGGTCCGGGGGGAGAGGCTGGCCTGGCCCGACGACTTCGCCGACCTCCTGGCGCTCCTCGACCGCCTCCGCGGGCGCCGCGTCGTCGCGCTCGTCGCGGGTGATCCGCTCTGGTACTCGGTGGGCGCGCGGATCGGGCGGGCCTTGCCGCCGTCCGAAATCATCTACCACCCGCAGGTTTCCGCGTTCCAGCTCGCCGCCGCGCGGATGGGCTGGTCGCTGGCGGATACCGAGACGCTCACCGTGCACGGGCGTCCAGTCGAGCAGATGATCGCCTTCATCCAGCCCGACCAGCGGCTGCTGATCCTCGCAACCGGCGCCGACACCCCCGCCCGCATCGCGCGCTTCCTCACCGAACGCGGCTTCGGCCGCAGCCGGATGACCGTGCTTGCCGCGATGGGCGGGCCGGAGGAGACCCGGATCGAGGGCACCGCCGAAGGCTGGCAGGCCGAGGTTCCCGCCTTCAATACGCTCGCCATCGAATGCCTGGCCGCCCCCGGGGCCGCGCTCCAGCCCCGCGTTCCCGGCCTCGACGATGCGCTCTTCCAGCACGACGGCACCGTGACCCGCCGCGAGGTCCGCGCCGCGACGCTGGCCAAGCTGATGCCGATGCGCGGCGCGCTTCTGTGGGACGTGGGTGCCGGCTCGGGCTCGGTCGCGATCGAGTGGATGCGCGCCGCCCGCTATGCCCGCGCCATCGCCATCGAACCGCGCGCCGACCGCCGGATGATGGCCGCCGCCAACGCACTCGCCCTGGGCACACCCAAGCTGGAGGTGGTCGAGGGCGAAGCACCCGCCGCCTTCGCCGGCCTCGCCGCGCCCGACGCGATCTGCCTTGGCGGCGGCCTGAGCGTGGCGATGTTCGAGGCGGCCTGGGCCGCGCTGCGGCCCCTTGGCCGGCTTGTCGCGAACGGCCTCACCCCCGACGACGAAGCGCTGATCCTCGCGCTCCACGCCCGACACGGCGGCGACTGCGTGCGAATCGGCGTCGCGACCCTGTCCCACGCCCCCGGGGCCGACCGCTGGCAGGCCGGCGCGCCCGTCACCCAGTTCAGCCTGGTCAAGCGCTGATTCACCCTGACGTTGCAACAGCGCGCGCCAGCGCGCGCCGGTTCTACCAATACGCGAGCAGCGCCCACGACCTGACCAAATTCCCCTGCCCAGCCATTTGTTTACCTTGCCTGAATCGTTCCGAGCGATAATTGTCCATCTGTCGGGGGACATAGCGATGATCGAATTTCTGCCGAAGGAGATCCGCGACGGGCTGCGGCGCGCCATGCCTGGCGCGGGCCGCAAGCGCAACCGCCTGCGCCTTGTCGTGGGCGGTGAGGTCGTGCCGGTCCTCAATGCCTGGGAAAACGGCTTTGCCGTCGATGCGGGCGCACCTCGCCTGCGCGGTGCGGTCGACCTCTACGATGGTGCCACCCACCTCGCGCATTGCCTGATCCTGGCCTCGGCCGAGGAAGACGGCGAGATCCGCTACGAGTTCAAGCGCCGCACCACCGCCGCCGACCGTCCCGCGCTCGACTACTACCGCGACGACGAGACGCCCGTGGGCTACCTGCCGCCCGCCTGAGGCGGTGCCTGAGTGAGACGGGCGCCTGATCCCGGCTTACGGCCGCACCTCTACCACCGCCCCCACCGAAACGTGGTGCCATATCTCGTCCATCACCGCGTTCGGCACGGCGATGCAGCCCGCCGTCCAGTCGCGCGGAATGCGGAAGCCACCCGGCACCCCCCGCGGCTGGCCGTGGATGAAGATATCGCCGCCGGGGTCGTAACCGCCCGCCCGCGCCCGCACGAGGTCCTCGGGCTGCGGATAGTCGAGGCCGAGCGACAGGTGGAACCGGCTCTGCGGGTTCTTGCGGTCGATGCGGAATACCCCCTCGGGTGTCCGCCCGTCGCCCTGCCGCTCCTTGTCGCCCTCGGGCGCGAACCCCAGCGACACCGGATAGACCCGCAGTGCCGTCCCCTCGCGAAACAGCGTCATCCGCCGCTCGGCCTTCTCCACCAGGATCCGGTCGATCGGCCCGGCCAAGGGGGGCACCTCGCGCGGCGCGGTCCCGAAGAGCCAGGGCCAGACGGCAACCGTGGCAGCCGCGGCGATCCCCCAGGCGCCCAGCACCGCGCGCCGCCTCACTGAAGGTCGGCGAAGGCGGCGGCGAGGCGGCCCGCGGCCTCCTCCACCACTACCCGCGGCGCCGCGATGTTGAAGCGCAGGAAGCTCTCGCCCCCGGTCCCGAAGGTCGGCCCGTGGTTCACCGCGATCCTCGCCCCCTTCTCGACCCGGGCGGTGAACTCCTCCACGGCCATCCCGGTTCCGGCGAAGTCCACCCAGGCGAGATAGGTCGCCTCGAGCGGCATCGACCGCAGCCCCGGCACCGCGTTCACCGCCTCGTCGAAAAGCCGCCGGTTGCCCTCGAGATAGGCCATCAGCGCGTCCACCCAGGCCGCACCGGCCGGCGAGTAGGCCGCCGTCGCCATGTGCAGCCCGAAGGAATTGGGCGAGATCCCCAGCGCCGCCATCCGCCCCGCAAAGTCCGCCCGCAGGCCCGGATCGGGGATGATGACGTTGCCGATATGGGCGCCGGCGATATTGAAGGTCTTGGTCGTCGCCGTCATCATCACCAGCCGCTCGGCGATGCCGGGCGCCGCGAGCGGCATCGGCACATGGCGCTGGCCGGGGAACAGAAGGTCATGGTGGATCTCGTCCGAGACGAGGATCAGGTCGTGGCGGATGCAGAAATCGGCCACCCCGCGCAACTCCTCCGCCGTCCAGACGCGGCCCCCGGGATTGTGCGGCGAACACAGGATCAGCATCCGCTCGCGTCCCGTCATCTTCGCGTCCCAGGCGTCGAAATCCATCTCGTAGCGGCCATTGCGCAGGGCCAGCGGGCACTCCACCACCTGCCGCCCCCCCGCGCGGATCACCCGCGCGAAGGCGTGGTAGACCGGCGTCATCAGCACCACGCCGTCGCCAGGCCTCGTCCAGGTATCGACGCAAAGCCCGGTGCCGTTCACCAGTCCATGGGTGGTGAAGATCCAGTCCCGCTCCACCGCCCAGCCGTGCCGTGCCTGCATCCACCAGCGGATTGCATCGGTATAGGCCCGGTCATCGCCGAAGTAGCCGTAGACCCCGTGGTCGAGCATCGCCTTCAGCGCGTCCTGCACGCAATCGGGCGGCCGGAACTCCATGTCCGCCACCCACATCGCGATCCCGTTCTCGGGCGAGACGCCGTAGGTGGGCTCCATCATGTCCCATTTCACGCAATGGGTGCCCCGCCGGTCGATGCGTGCGTCGAAGGTCATGGAAACTCTCCTTTTCGCCGCGCGAGGCTACCCGCGCCCCCGCCGGATGCAAGGCCCCGTTGCGTGACCTCCGGCCTTGCCCTAAAGCGGATGCCCATGAGCCTGCGACCGATCATCCTGCACCCCGACCCGCGCCTGAAGACGCCGGCGAGAACCGTGGTCGACATCACGCCCGACATGCGCCGCCTCGCCGACGACATGCTCGAGACGATGTACGACGCGCCGGGCATCGGGCTTGCCGCGCCGCAGGTGGGCGTGCTGGCGCGCCTGCTCGTCATGGACTGCGCCCGGAAGGAAACCGAGGCCCCCCGTCCGCTTGTCCTGATCAACCCCGAGGTCGTCTGGTCCTCGGAGGACCGCAGCACCTACGAGGAAGGCTGCCTCTCGATCCCCGACCAGTATGCCGACGTCGAGCGACCGTCGCAGGTCCGCGTGCGCTGGACCGGTCTTGACGGCAAGCCCGCCGAGGAACACTTCGACGGCCTCTGGGCCACCTGCGTCCAGCACGAGATCGACCACCTCGACGGCAAGCTCTTCATCGACTACCTCACCCCGCTCAAGCGCCAGCTCATCACCCGCAAGATGCAGAAGCTGAAGCGCGAGAAGGCCCGGGCCTGACGCACGATGAGCCTCCTGCCCATCCTCCACTGGCCCGACCCGCGCCTGAACCAGCCCTGCGAGGCGGTGGGCGAGGTCACGGCCGAGGTTCGCGCGCTCGCCGCCGACATGCTCGAGACGATGTACGCCGCCCCCGGCCGCGGTCTCGCAGCGCCGCAGGTGGGCGTGCTGCGGCGGATCTTCGTGATGGATGTCGGCTGGAAGGACGGCGCGCCCGACCCGGTGGTGATGATCGATCCGGTCGTGCTCGGCGCCTCCGAGGCGACGCTGGCGATCGAGGAAGGCTGCCTGTCGATCCCCGGCGCGCCCGCCGAGGTCGTCCGCCCCGCCGAGATCACGATGCGCTGGACCACGCCAGAGGGCGAGATCATGGCCCGCCGCCTCACCGGTGGCGAGGCCCGCTGCGCCCAGCACGAGCTCGACCACCTCGACGGCCTGCTGATCCTCGACCGCATCGGCGAGGAAGCCCGCGCCGCCCTCGCCCCGGCGCTCGACGCGCTGCGCCAGCGCGCATGACTCCGGCCCCGCACGGCACCCGCCCGCGCCGCGCGGCACCCGCGAAAGTCCCGGCTGAGGCCATCGCCGGATGATCCGCCCGCTGCTCCGCTGGCCCGACCCGCGCCTGCGCACTCCCGCCGCGCCGGTCGCGGCGGTCACGCCGGAGGTCCGCGCGATCTGGGCCGACATGGTCGGGACGATGGACGCGATGCCCGGCTACGGCCTTGCAGCGCCGCAGATCGGCGTGATGCTGCGCCTCGCGGTGGTCGACTGCTCCCCCGAACGCGGCCAGGCTATCCTGCTCGCCAACCCCGAGATCGTCGCTGCCTCGGCCGAGACCTTCTCCTGGGAGGAAGCCAGCCCCAACCTCCCCGGCGTCTCGGCCCGCCTCGACCGCCCGGCACGCGTGACGGTCCGCTTCCTCAATGCCGAGGGCGAGACCGAAGACCGCGAATTCCGCGACCTCTGGGCGACCTCGGTCCAGCACCAGATCGACCACCTCGCGGGCCGCATGTACTTCGACCGCCTCTCCCGCGTGAAGCGCGACATGCTCCTGCGCAAGGCCACCCGCGCGCCCCGGGGCTGACGCGCCCCACGCCCGAATGCCCCACGCCCGAATGCTCCACGCCCGAATATCCCGGCCTGCCCGCTTCTTCCGACCCCAAATATCCCCGCCGGAGGCCCGCGCCGCCCCTCGGGGCGGCGCCAACGCAACGGCGTGGCCCCGCGCCCGCGCGGGGCCTCCGCTGTCTCACCTCACCTGAGCTGTTCCAGCAACCGGGGGCTCGCATAGCCGTCCGGCACCGCGCCCCGCGAGCGCTGGAACGCCCGGATCGCGGCGATGGTGTTGGGCCCGATCCGGCCATCCACGCCCTGCGTGTCATGCCCCGCCGCCGTCAGCCGCTCCTGCAACTCCCGCCGCTCGTCGCCGGTGAGCGCCCGGTCCTGCCGCGGCCAGCCGCCCGCAATCGGCGGCCCGCCCTTCAGCCGGTCGGCCAGATGCCCGACCGCGATCACGTAGGCATCGGCGGGGTTGTAGCGCTCGATCACCGCGAAGTTGCCGAAGATCATGAAGGCAGCGCCCTCGTGGCCCGCCGGCATCAGCACCGAGGCCGGCCCGTGGTCGGGGACGACGCTCCCGTCGACCGCCCGCACTCCCAGCGCCGCCCAGTCCGCCGCGCTCTGCTTCACCCGCTCCCCGGTAAGCCCGTAGTCGAAGCCCGAAGGTACCGTCACCTCCACGCCCCAGGGCTGCCCTGCCGTCCAGCCCCAGTGCCTGAGGTAGGCCGCCGCCGATGCCAGCGCGTCGGCGGGATCGTCGCCCCAGACATCGCGGCGCCCGTCGCCGTCGTGGTCCACCGCCAGCGCGAGATACGAGGTCGGCATGAACTGGGTATGCCCCATCGCGCCCGCCCAGCTGCCCTCCATCCGCTCCGGGCGCACGTCGCCCGCCGCGAGGATCTCCAGCGCCGCCATCAGCTCGCGCTCGAAGAACGCCGCCCGCCGCCCGTCATGGGCCAGCGTCGCCAGCGCCGAGAGCGTCGAGGTCGAGCCCCGGAACGCCCCGTAGGCGCTCTCGAGCCCCCAGATCGCCGCGACGATCTCCTTGTCCACCCCGTGTCGCCGCTCCACCTCGTCAAGGACCGCCGCATGGGCCGCCACCGCGCGGCGACCGTTCGCCACCCGCTCCTCCGAGACCGCGATCTCGAGGTAATCCCAGATCGTCCGGGTGAACTCGGCCTGATTGCGGTCGCGCTCGACCACGTCGGGCAGGTAGCGCAGGCCCGGCAGGGCCGCGTCGAGCACGGCCTCGGGGATGCCCCCCGCCAGAGCCCGCGCGCGGAACCCCGAAACCCAGCCGGGGAACCCTGCCTCACCGCTCGCCATCGCCGCGCCCTCCGCCGATCCCACGCTGGCCGGACCCGTCTCCGCCGCCCCCGGAGTGGCGAGGGCGGCGGCCAGCGACGCGCCCCCGGCGCAGACCATTGCCGCCACGACGCGCCGCATCGCCCCAAGTCGCATGTCTGATTGCCGCCTGTCTGCCTGTTCTGCTTGATCGGCAGGATAGCCGGATTCGCCCGCCCGGCAAAGCGGCCGCGCCGTCACTTCCGCCGGCGCTCGACCTTCCGGCGGATCTTCGCGGCCTTGGCCTTGGCGCCGGCAAGCTTCCGCGGAGCGCCACCCTTGGCGCCTCCCCGGCCACGCCCGCCCGGCGCCCGCGCCACCGATTGCCCGCCCAGCTCCAGCAGCTCCAGCATCAGCCCGCCGGTGACCGGCACCGCCTCGATGAGCTTGACCGTCACCCTCTGCCCGATCCCGATCACGGTGCCGCTCTCCGAACCCATCAGCGTCTGGCTATCGGCGTCGAAGTGGAAGAACTCGCGCCCCAGCGTCCGCACGGGGATCAGGCCATCGGCCCCGGTCCCGTCGAGCTTCACGAAAACCCCGAACCGCGCCACGCCGGAAATCCGTCCGCCGAACTCGGCCCCCACCTGCTCCGACAGGAAGGCGGCGAGGTAACGGTCGGTGGTGTCGCGCTCGGCCATCATGCTGCGCCGCTCGGTCTGCGAGATCTGCTCGCCGGTCTGCTCCAGCCCCTCGGCCTCTGCGATGGTCTGGCCATCGCTGCCCCAGCCATGGGCCGCGATCAGCGCCCGGTGCACGATCAGGTCGGAATAGCGCCGGATCGGCGAGGTGAAATGCGCATAGGCCTTCAGCGCCAGCCCGAAGTGCCCAAGGTTCTGCGGCGCGTAATAGGCCTGCGTCATGGCGCGCAGCGTGGCCATGTTGATCAACTCGTCGAAGTCGCCGCCCTCGGCCTCGGCCAGCAGCCGGTTCAGATGCGAGGTCTTCAGGACCTGCCCCTTGGCCAGCGTGAAGCCCGAGGCCTCCGCGACCTCGCGCAGCGCGGCGAGCTTTTCCGGCGCGGGCTCCTCGTGGACCCGGAACAGGAGCGGCCGCTTGCGACCGATCAGCTCCTCGGCGGCGGCCACGTTCGCGGCCACCATGAACTCCTCGATCAGCCGGTGCGCATCGAGCCGCTCCGCGAAGGCGACCGAGACCACCGCGCCCTCTTCCGACAGCACGATCTTGCGCTCCGGCAAGTCGAGGTCGAGCGGCTGGCGCCGCTTGCGCGCCCCGTCGAGCGCCTCCCAGGCTGCGTAGAGCGGGCGTATCACGCTGTTCAGGATCGGCCCGGTCCGCTCGGTCACATCCCCCGCCCGCGCCGCCTCGACCTGCGCATAGGCGAGCGAGGCGACCGACCGCATGATCCCGCGCACGAACCGGTGCGACCGCTTTTCGCCGTCGGCACCAAACACCATCCGCACCGCCAGGCAGGCCCGGTCCACCCCTTCGTGCAGCGAACAGAGATCGCCCGAGAGCACGTCGGGCAGCATCGGCACGACCCGGTCGGGGAAGTAGGTCGAGTTGCCCCGCCGCCGTGCCTCGCGATCGAGCGTGCTGCCGGGGCGGACGTAGTGGGCGACATCGGCGATGGCGACCCAGACCACGTGGCCGCCGGGATTGGCAGGGTCGGTGTCTGGCTCGGCAAAGACCGCGTCGTCGCGGTCGCGCGCATCGGGCGGGTCGATGGTGAGAAGCGGCAGGTCACGCAGGTCCTCGCGGCCCTCCGGCCCCGCCGGCACGGCGGCATCCGCCTCGGCGACGGCCGCGTCCGGGAAATCGTCGGGGATGCCATGCTGGTGAATCGCGATCAGGCTCACCGCCTTGGGGGCACTCGGATCGCCCAGCCGCGCGATGACGCGGGCGCGCGGCAGGCCCATCGGCCCGCCCCGGCCCGACTGCTCGGCCTCCACGAGTTCGCCGTCCTTCGCACCGCCCGCGGCGTCCTTCGGCACGATCCACTCGCGCTCGGCGCCCTTGTCGATCGGCACGATCCGCCCGCCCTCGGCCCCCTTGCGGAACACCCCCAGAAGCTTGCGCGGGTTGGTCCCGATCCGCCGGATCAGCCGTGCCTCGTAGTCGTGGTCCTCGGCCTCGACCTTGGCGATCCGGCCGAGGATGCGGTCGCCCTCGGCCAGCGCCGGGTCGCCCGTCCGCGCCACGAACAGAAGTCGCGGCACCGCGCCCGCGCCCTGCCACTCGACCGGGACGGCCATCAGGTGCCCGTCGGCGGTCTGCCCCTCGATGCGCAGCACCGAGACCGGCGGCAGCGCGTCACGCTCGCGGTAGGCCCGGTGCCGCTTCTCCAGCGCCCCCTCGGCCTCGAGTTCCTTCAGCACCCGCTTGAGGTCGATCCGCGCCGCGCCCTTGATGCCGAAGGCCTTGGCGATGTCGCGCTTGCCGGCCTCGCCGGGGTTCTCGGCGATCCAGGCGAGGATTTCGTCTTTCGAGGGTATCCGGGTCATGCCCGCCCCCTAGCACGGCGCGCAGGCGGCGTCACGCAGGCGCGCGAACCGGGTGGCCCTCCCGCCCCCGGGACGGCGCAGGGCGCGGGACCCGCGCCCTGCTTGCCCGGCGTTGGGCCGGGCTCGCGGGCAAGCCCGCGAGCCTGAGGGGGGCCGTCTGCCCCCCTCGGCCTGACGGCCTCACCCCCCGAGGATATTTCCTGTCGGAAGAAGCCGGGAGCGCGGACGCTGCGCGCAAGGCAACCCCGCCCGCTTCTTCCGACCGGAAGTATCCCGGGGGAGGCCCCGCGACCGCGGGGACCAAGGGCGGGGACCGGGGGCAGCGCCCCCGCGCCCGAGCCGGAGGGCGAATGCCCGAGAGGCGAGAGGAAGGTCGTGGCTGCGGGCTTGCCCGCGGCCTCCGCCGGATCAGGGGGTTCAGCCCGCGAACCAGTCGGCCAGGATGCGCCCGTAGATCCGCTTGAGCTGGTGGACATGCGCGATCTCGACCCGCTCGTCGGCCTTGTGCATCGTGGACCCCACCAGACCGAACTCCACCACCGGGCAGTGGTCTTTCACGAAGCGCGCGTCCGAGGTCCCGCCCGAGGTCGAAGGCGCCGGCCGCAACCCCGTCTCGGCCTCCACGGCCCGGGCCACCAGATCCGACAACGGCCCGGGCGGGGTCAGGAAGCTTTCGCCCGAGACCTTCACGGCGACCTCGATCGCCACCCCGGTTTCCACCGCCACAACGTCGGCCTGCGCGCGCATCCACTCGGTCAGCGAGCCCGAACTGTGCGCGTCGTTGAAGCGGATGTTGACCGTGGCCCGCGCCTCGCCGGGGATCACGTTGGTCGCGGGGTTGCCGGTATCGAAGGTCACCACCTGCAGTGTCGAGGGGTCGAAATGCGCCGTGCCCTCGTCGAGCACCGCCCCCGCCAGCCGCTGCACCAGCGCCGCCAGCGCGTGGACGGGGTTCCTTGCGCGGTGCGGGTAGGCGGCGTGGCCCTGCACACCGGTGGCCGTGAGGAAGACGTTCATCGAGCCGCGCCGGCCGATCTTCATCATCTCGCCCATCCGCTCGGGGCAGGTCGGCTCGCCGACCAGGCACACCGCCATCCGCTCGCCCTCGCGCGCCATCCAGTCCAGAAGCGCCACGGTGCCATCCACCGCCTCGCCCTCCTCGTCGCCGGTGATGGCCAGCACCAACGCGCCCCCGGGCGGGCTGCTGCGCACGAAATCCACCGCTGCCGCGGCGAAGGCCGCCACGCCCGACTTCATGTCGGCCGCGCCGCGACCCCAGAGCTGGCCGTCCCTTACCTCACCGGAGAACGGGTCGACCGACCACAGGGCCCGGTCGCCCGGCGGCACCACGTCGGTATGGCCGTTGAAGCCGAAGGTCCGGGGGTGCCCCTTCGGCCCCCAGCGCGCGAAGAGGTTCGCCACCCCGCCCCGGTCGACCCGGGTGCAGGCGAAGCCCGCGCCCGCGAGCAGCGCCTCGAGCAGGACCAGCGCGCCGCCCTCCGCGGGTGTCACCGAGGGGCAGCGGATCAGCCGGGCGGCGAGGTCGACCGCGTCGGTCGCGACCGCATCCGGGGCCGTATCCGGGGTCGCATCCGGGGCCGCATCCAATTCTGGGTCGCGTCCGGACGGGACGGGTTCGGGCAGCTCGGGTTCGGGCCACTCGGGTTCGGGCCACTCGGGTTCGGGCAGTTCGGGCATGGCGGACCTCCGGCTTCCTGCCCCAATAGGCTTCTGCAGGCACCGGCGCAATCCGCCCCGACACGGCTCCCGACACAGCCTCCGACACGGCCCCAGCACCCCCTCCGACACGGCCCCAGCACGGCCCCAGCACGGCCCCAGCACGGCCCCAGCACGGCCCCAGCGCGGCCCGGATGGGGCCTGGATGGGGCGCGCGGCTGTGGCCGCCCGGCGACACCAGAGCGCTCAACCGGAACGCGAGGGTTAAAATCGCGTTAACATGCAAGCCGTTCTGCGGCAGTCTTCGGGCAGAAAAACGCCCGAGGCAGGGTTTCCGCGGCCGCAAGAGCCGTCCGAGCAGTTCGACCGATCAACCTCCGCGTGCCACCCGGCGCGCGAAGGTCGGACGTGCTTGACCCCGTCCGACGGCAGCGCGCGGGACAGGCATGGCCACAGGCTCGGAGCTTTCGATCAACACCAGCGCCTCGGCGTTCGCGATGGCGAATTCCATGTTCGGCGCGGGCGTCACCGTCGTGGGTGCGAGCTATACCGGCGCCTCGTCGTCCTCGGGCATCTACTCGGGCGGCCTGTCCACCTCTCCGGGCGTGATCCACTCCAACAGCGGCGTGATCCTCTCGACCGGCCGCGCCAGCGACTTCACCCAGTCAAGCGGCGATCCCAACCGCTCGACCCAGACCACCACCGACACCTCCGGCCCCAACAACGTGCCGCAGTTCAACGCCATCGCCGGCACCAACACCTACGACGCCTCCTACCTCGACGTCGACTTCATCCCGACCGGCGACATCATGTCGATCCGGTTCGTCTTCTCCTCGGAGGAATATCCCGAGTACTCGAGCTCGATCTACAACGACCTCTTCATCGTCTACATCAACGGCGCACCCGTCAGCGTGCCGTTCGGATCGGGCAAGGCCGGGGTGACGAACATCAACCCGGGCGAGAACCCCGACCTCTTCAAGTCGAACACGGGCGACCAGTTCAATACCGAGATGGACGGCTTCACGGTCGAGCTCACCCTCGACATCCCGGTGAACTCCGGCCAGGTCAACTCGATCCGGATCGGCATCGTCGATGTCTCGGACGCACGCTACGACAGCAACGTGCTGATCGCCGGAGACAGCATCCAGACCCGGCTCGTGGCGGTCAGCGACGCGCTGGTGCTGAACCAGACCGGGACCGCAACGCTCGACGTGCTGTCGAACGACAAGAACTTCACCGGCGGTACGGTGACGGTGACCAAGATCAACGGGGTCGACGTGGTTCCCGGGCAGTCGGTGGTGCTGACCACCGGCCAGGTCGTCACGCTGAACCCCGACATGACCTTCGCCGTCACCGGCGACGACGCGCCCGGCGAGGTGACCTTCACCTACGGCATCACCTCCAGCACCGGCGGAATCGATACCGGCTATGTCACCCTCACCACGGTGCCCTGCTTCGTCGCGGGGACGCTGGTCCTTACCGCGCTTGGCGAACGCCCTGTCGAGGACCTCGCTCCGGGCGATCTGGTGATGACGCTCGACCACGGGCTGCAACCGGTCCGCTGGGTCGGCCGACGCCGGATCGCCGCAACCGGGCGGCAGGCGCCGGTCCGCATCGCGGCCGGCACCTTCGGCGCGCACCGGCGCCTGCTCCTGTCGCCGCAGCACCGCATCCTCGTCCGCGACATCGGCGCCGAGCTGATGTTCGGCGAGGCCGAGGTGCTCGTCGCCGCGAAGGACCTCGTGAACGGTCGCAGCATCGTGGCGCAGGAGGGCGGGACGGTCGACTACCTGCACCTGCTGTTCGACCGGCACGAGGTGATCTGGGCGGAGGGCCTCGCCGCCGAGAGCTTCCTGCCGGGGCCGATGACGCTGGTCGATTTCGACGCCGCCGCGCGCCGCGCACTTGCCGCCGCGCTGCCGCAGGTCGACCCCGCGACCGGCGCGGGCTATGGCCCGGCCGCGCGGCGGATGCTGCGCGCCCACGAGGTCCAGGCGCTGTTCGCCCGGCCGCGCGAGATCGCGGCATGATCGCCGCGGACCTGCCGGGCGCCGGCTGGATCGGCTGCAACGACCGGATCGAGCGGGCGTTCGACCCCGGCGGTTTCACGCGGCGGGACGGCGCCGGCCCGGATGCCGGTCTGCCCGGCCCGGCCCGGGCGGGCCAGCTCCTGCCCCGGGGCAGCGTGGTGGTCGAGTTCCGGCCCGGCGTCGCGATCATGCCCCCGGCGCCGGCCGACCCGCGCGACAACAACCTCGAAGCGCAGGTGGTCTCGATTGTCA
>CAZOHN010000070.1:0-15395 GCA_964579325.1 uncultured Rhodobacterales bacterium | reverse complement strand
ATGCCGAACAGCACCTTCATCGTCAGGCAGGTCTGGATCGCTCCGTCACTGTAGTCGGGCGTCCGACCACGCTTGCCGGTGGGCTCTCCGCCCCAGGTCATCTCGGGATCGAACCAGATCGTCCGCGAGGCCGCGTAGCGGCGCGCTTGAGCGCTTCGTTGTAGGCCGGCCAGTTCCTGGTCTTGTAGGAGGGGGGTGTCGGTCTGCTCATGCAGCCCAGCTACCACGCTGGATTCACGAGATGAATCCCTCACGTGATTTGCGCAACAGAGCCGATGCGCGCCCTGATTGTACTGACGGTTCTGCTACGCTGCGTCAGGATTCGATGGAGCTGATCTGATATGTAGATCGTTCCAGCCAGGCCGGATCGATCTCGACGCCCCAGCCGGGCGCATCCGTCACCGTCGCCTTGCCATTGACGATATCGTAGGGCGAGGTGACGAACAGGCCGTACTGCCAAGGATAGTAATCCTCGCGCTCGATCGAGAATTCCAGATACTTCCCGGCATTCGGAATGGCGCGCAGAAGGTGCATCGTGAACAGCGTCACCATGGACCAGTTGGCGCAATGCGGCGTGCACGGAAGGCCCGCCGCGCGCGCCATCTCCGCGACCCGCAGGGTGCGGGTCAGCCCGCCCAGATAGCAGATGTCAGGTTGCACCACGTCGACGGCCCTCAAGTCGATCATCCGCCGCCAGTTCGGCAGTTCGCAGTCCTGCTCCCCGCCCGTCACATCGATGGACAGCACATCGGTGACCCGCTTGGTCTCTTCGTATTCCCAGTAGGGGCAAGGCTCCTCGAAGTGGCTGATGCCATGATCCTGAAGCATCCTGCCGATCCCGATGGCCTGCTCCGGGGCATAGCAGGAATTGGCATCGACCAGCAGCGCAATGTCGTCACCCATGGCCCTGCGCATGGTCGGCACGATTTCCTCGGTCCGGCCGGGCCATTCATCCCGGCCTCTGCCACATTCGGCCCCGATGCGGAACTTGAAGGCATCGAACCCGAAGTCGTCGCGCAACCGGCTCAGCCGTACGGCCTCATCCCGAGGGGTGATGTCGCGCTTCATGGAGGAGGCATAGGCCCTCAGCGGGCCCGGCGTGCCGCCGATGAGTTCGCAGACCGGCTTGCCTTCGAGCCGTCCGCGCAGATCCCACAGCGCGGTGTCGAGCCCGCCTAGCGCGCGCTGAAGGTAGGAGCCGGGGAACTTGTGCTCCCGTTCCGGGATCAGGTCGACGAGATGATCTATGTCGAGGGCGGACTGTCCAAGCGCATGGGGCGCGACCTGCCGATGGAGGACCTGAGCGGTGATGTCCGCGCAATAGGGCGCGACCTGGCCCCAGCCGAAGTCGCCGGTGTCGGCCGTCACCTTGACGAAGCAGACGAATTCCGTGGCAAAGGTTTCGACGTCTGTGATCTTCATTCTGCTCGGTTCCATGTAGCTCACAGAACACGTAGCGGGTGGATTGGATTTTCGGTAAGGTCCAATCTCGCAAAATTTGCAGACCACTTCTGATTGCCTAGTCAGGACCACGCATGAAGACCAAGGCAGGCGCAATCCTCTCCTCGATCCGCATCGACCGGTCGCAGGACCACAGGTTGAGTGTCCAGCTCTACATGGGGCTTCGCGACCTCATCCTGTCAGGCGGCTTGTCCGGCGGCGAGCGATTGCCCGCGACCCGCACGATGTCCAGCGAAGTGGGCATCTCGCGCACCACGGCACTGGAAGCGGTCAGCCGGCTGATCGCCGAGGGCCTGCTGGAGACGCGGGTCGGTGCAGGTACCTTCGTCAGCTCCACCATGACCGGTCGCGCGCGGATCGAAAACGAGCCCGCCGCCAGCGATCAGGAACGCCAGCCGCGGCTTTCGGAATCGACGGCGCGGGCGAGCAAGATGTTCGCCCAGCGCAGGCGCCTGCCGCACAAGTCGCAGGCCTTTGTCACCGCCCTACCGGCACTGGGCAACTTTCCCATGGCGCAATGGGCGCGACTGTCGGCGCGCCATCTCAGATCGGATCGGGATGCCATCATGGGCTACGGCGATCCGTTCGGCTTGCCGCGCCTCAGAGCTGCGATCGCGACCCATCTGAACGCGAGCCGCGGCATCCAGGTTGACGCCGACAAGATCTTCATCGTCGGCGGCGCACAGCATGCCTTCTCGCTGATCGGCGCCATGCTGCTCGATCGCGGCGACAAGGTCTGGTTCGAGAATCCCGGCGCCATCGGGGCGCGCAACGCGTTCATTTCGCAAGGCGCGGACCTCGTGCCGGTGGAGGTGGACGACGAGGGCATCGTCGTCGATGACGGACTTGCACGGGCCCCGGATTTCCGCCTGGCCTTTGTGACCCCGTCCCATCAGCAGCCATTGGGCAAGGTGCTCAGCCTGTCCCGGCGCCTGGCACTTCTGGACGCCGCGGCCCGGGCCGATGCCTTCATCATCGAGGATGACTATGACGGAGATTTCTATTTTGGCCACCAGCCGCTGCCGACCCTGAAGAGCATCGATACCCATGGGCAGGTGATCTACGTCGGCACCTTTTCCAAGACGCTGTTCCCGTCGCTTCGCCTCGGTTTTCTGGTGGCGCCGGCCCGGATGGTGGATGCCATCTCGGCGATCTTCTCGTCGGCTCTGAGCGGTGTGCCGACCTGGCCGCAGGCTGTCGTTGCCGACTTCATCGACGAGGGTCACTTCGCGACGCATATCAGGACCATGCGCCAGCACTACAAGCGCCAGCATGAGACCATTCACAACCACGTCGGGTTGCTGGAACCGCACATGGAGGTGGAGCGCTCCTCGGCGGGGTTTCACACGGTCGGGTTCTTCCGGGACCGCGCGCGGGACGAGAAGCTGTTCGTCCAGGCGGCAGGGGAGGCCGGGCTCACCCTGTCGGGACTCGGCCGCTACTGCCTGAGGCCGATCGACAAGAAAGGTGTCGTCATCGGCTACGGCACCGCCAGCACCAGCGAAATCAAGCACGGGATGGAGGTGATGGCGAAGCTTCTCGCCTAGCTGTCAGACCCCGGCCATCTCTGGCGACACCGCAAACCTGCCTCCGGGGCGCCGGCCATGGAAAATTGGTATGAAACAATTTCCATAATGGATATGCGATGCAGTCCAATGTGAGGCTATTGTGCTTTTCATCCGTGCGGCAAAAATCAAGAATGCACAGATAATTCAAAGGTTCACAGGGAGCACGACATGAAAAAGCGTCTTGCAATAGCGGGGCTTATGGCCGCGTCTGTCATGACGACGGCGCCGGTGCAGGCGGAAACCCTGCGTCTACTGACCTGGGGCTCCTATGCCCCCGAAGAACTGGTGAGGAAGTTCGAGGAGAGGTATCCCGACATCACCGTCGAGGTGACTTTCTCCAACAATGAGGAAATGGTCGCGAAACTGCGCGCGACCGGCGGCTCGGGCTTCGACCTAGCGCAGCCGAGCCACGACCGCATCTATGCGGCGCAGCAGGAATTCAACATCTACAAGCCGATGGACCTGTCGCAGATCAATACCGCGGCGATGGAGGCGACGCTGCTGGACGGCGTGAAGGCCAACACGACCATCGACGGAGAAGTCTATGCGGTGCCGCACCAGTGGGGCACCTCGGGCCTGATGACCAACCTGGAGCAGGCACCTAGCATCTCCGCCTGGGGCGATCTGTGCGATCCGCAGTACGCCGGACGGACCTCGATGCGGCTTCGGCGCACGATCCTTCTGGGCATGGCCTTCGACATGGGCGAAGACCCGTTCGCGGCCTATGCCGACCTTGCGAAGTACCAGACCATCCTCGACAAGGTCGAGGAGAGGCTGATCGCGTGCAAGGACAATCTCAAGGCTTACTGGAAGGGCGGAGACGACCTTTCGGCCATGATGCTCTCGGGCGAGATCGTCGCGTCGGAAACCTGGGACTCGACCGCCTACAAACTCTACGGCGAGAACCCGAACATCGTGTTCGTCCCGCCGCAAACCGGCGCGCTTGCGTGGATCGACACGTTCGCGCTGCCGCGCGGAGGTGAAGCCGATGACGCTGCCTACAAGTGGATCAACTTCGTTCTCGAACCTGAGAACGTCACGATCATGTCGGCCAGCACCGGCGCGATCGCGGCGGTCGAGGGGGGGCTCGAACTGTTGCCCGCCGACAAGCGGGCGGCCGTCAGCGCAGCGTTCAGCGCCGAGGACATCGCCAACCTGAAGTTCTTCGCCAACATCCCGCCGGGCGTCGAAGACATGGAAGGCAAGGCGCTCGAAAGGATCAAGGCCGCCACCGGCGCCGAATAGGCGCGGGCCAAGGCAACCTGCCTCCGACCAGGGCTGCTGCGCACCGAAGACTTGCGCGGCAGCCTCATTTTCCGCTTATCCCCGCACAGGACACTCGATGCAGTCAGCCGCCGAACACGATCTGGAATGCCACCAGGTGTCCAAGCGTTTCGGTTCGGTGCGGGCGGTGGACAACGTTTCCTTCGTCATTCCCAAGGGGTCGTTCTTTTCCATCCTCGGGCCGTCGGGGTGCGGCAAGACAACGCTGATGCGGATGATCGCCGGGTTCGAACAGCCAAGCTCGGGCGACATCAGGATCAAGGGCAAGTCCGTCATCGGCACGCCGCCGAACCGCCGCAACGTCAAGATGGTATTCCAGCATCTTGCCCTGTTTCCGATGATGAACGTCTACGACAACATCGCCTATGGCCTGCGCTGCGCCGGGGCGTCGAAGGATGTCATCCGCACCAAGGTGCATCAGGTTCTCGAACGCATCTCCCTGCCGGACGTCGCCCAGCGCGAGATCAGCCAGCTTTCGGGCGGTCAGAAGCAGCGCATCGCCATCGCGCGCTGCATGGTGCTCGATCCCGATGTCCTGCTGCTCGACGAGCCGCTGGGCGCGCTGGACCTGAAGCTGCGCGAAGCCATGAAGATCGAGCTGAAGCTCCTGCAGCACCAGTTCGACACCACCTTCGTCTACATCACCCACGACCAGTCCGAAGCACTCGTGATGTCGGACCACGTGGCAATCATGAACGCGGGCAAGTTCGTCCAGATCGGCACGCCGCAGGAGTTGTATCACGCACCGGTCGCCGCCTTCGTCGCGGGCTTCGTGGGGCACACGAACCGCTGGGCGGGTCGGGTCACGCGCATCGAGAGCGGCGAGGTCGAGGTCGCGACCGAGGGCGGGCTTCTCGTGCGGGGAACCGTCCGGGGAACCGGCGTGCCGCAGGTCGGCGATATCGTGAGCGCCTACGTGCGCCCCGAGTTCATCACGCCCCGGCGGTCCGCCGGCGAGGCCCCCCCGCCCGAGGTCAGCCACAACATGATCGCGGGAACGGTCGACAGCATCCTGTTCAACGGCGCCAACAGCCGGGTGCTGGTCCGGGATCGAGCGGGCGAACTGATCGAGGCCGACGTCGTGCTGACCGGAGGCACCGGGGACCTTAAGCCGAAGGACGAGGTCACGCTGTCATGGCCAGTCGCCCAGACCATGAGCTTCAAGGATTGAGGGCGGCCTGAAGATGCAAAAAGATGTGCGGCGCCTTTCACTCCTGCTGCTTTTCGCGCCCTTCGCCCTGTGGATCACGCTGCTCATCATCCTGCCGCACATGGGCATGCTCCAAATCTCGCTCCGCGAGAAGGTCGCGCCCCGCGTCTATGAGTTCGGCTTTGCGAACTATGTGAATTTCTTCAGCGAGCCGATCTACTGGAACACCCTGCTGCGCACCGGGTCCATGTCGCTCCTGGTGACCTTCCTGGCGCTCGTGTTGGGGTTTCCCATCGCTTACTACATCGCCAAGATCGCCGGACGGCGTTCGCGGGGCGCGCTGTTCCTGATGTGCCTCATTCCGCTCTGGGTCAGCGACCTCATACGTGCCTTCGGCTGGATCCTGCTCCTGCGCGAAACCGGCGTCATTTCGACCACCCTGCAAAGTGTCGGCCTGATCAGCGCCCCGATCGAGTTTCTCTACACCGACGCCACGGTGATCATGGGACTGTTCTATACCGTGATCCTGTTCATGATCGTGCCGCTTGTCTCCACGCTCGACGGCATGGACAACGCGATGATCGAGGCGGGCTACAACCTTGGCGGCAACGGACCGACGGTGCTGCGCCGGATCATCATCCCCTACGCCATGCCCGGCATCGTCTCGGGCTGCATCGTCGTCTTCATGCTGAGCGCGGGCAGCTACCTGACGCCGATCCTGCTCGGCGGCAAGAACTCGAGCTGGTTCACCGAACAGATCTACGACCAGTTCATCACCCGCTACAACTGGGAGGCGGGCGCGGCCTTCGGTTTCGTGCTGCTGGCCTTTACCTCGCTGGTGATCTGGGTCGGCCTGAAGCTCACCGGCCAGACGCTCAACACCACAGTGGCGCGGAGTTGACGGCGGTGAAGTCGAGCTTCCTGTTCCTGACCGGCTACCGCCTCTACGTCCTGGCGTTCTTCGTATTCCTCGCGGCGCCGCTGGTCGGCGCGGGCATGTTCGCCTTCAACGATTCGCTGTTCCCCTCGCTGCCGTGGCGCGGCGCGACGCTGGACTGGTTCTTCAACGACGCGGAACCGAAGCTGGGGATGTTCCATGACCGCAGGTTGATGCGCGGGCTCTACTACTCCTTCGTCATTGCCGGCAGCGTGTCGCTGCTTTCGGTCTTCGTGGGCACCTGCAACGCGTTCCTCTTCGTCCGCTACAGGTTTCCCGCGAAGGATTTCCTCTACATCATGATGGTGGTGCCGCTGGTCATTCCCGGCGTAGTCCTCGGCATCTCGATCCTGCTCGTCGCCAGCACGATCGCCAACGGCGCGGACGCGCTGTTGTCGCTCGATCTCCGTTTCCTGCGCCCTGGGATCGTTCTGGTGGTGCTGGGACAGTTTTCCTTCATTACCACGATCACCTCGCTCGTGATCATCGCGCGGCTGAAGAAGTTCGACGAATCCCTCGAAGAGGCGGCCTACAACCTCGGCGCCAGCCGTGCGCGCGTCCTGCGCACGATCACCTTGCCGTTCCTTTTCCCGGCCATGGCGGCGGCAGGCATCGTGGCGTTCCTTGTCTCGTTCGAGAATTTCAACACGACCCTCTTCCTTGTCGGCTCCGAGGCGCCGCTGACGATCACCATGTACGACCGCATGGTCAAGGTGGGCTCGACTCCCGTGCTCAATGCGGTTTCATTCTTCCTGATGGTCGGCTCCGCCTTGCTTGCCCTCGTGTCGGTTGTGGTCCAGCGCGAAAAACGTCCAACCTGAAGCGGGTGACCCGGGTGCGAACCTTTGATTTCGTGATTGTTGGCGCAGGATCCGCCGGGTGCGTGCTGGCCAACCGGCTTACCCAGGACGGACGCCACACTGTCCTGCTGCTCGAGGCCGGGGGCCATGACATGCGCCTCAGGATACAGATGCCGATCGGCTACGGCCTGTCCTTCTATGACCGGCGCATCAACTGGATGTACAATTCCCAGCCCGACCCCGGCACGATGAACCGCGTGAGCTACTGGCCGCGCGGCAAGGTCATCGGCGGGTCGTCCTCGATCAACGCGATGGTCTACATCCGCGGCCATCCCGGCGACTTCGACGACTGGCAGGCCATGGGCAATCCCGGGTGGGGCTGGAACGACGTACTGCCCTACTTCAAGAAAAGCGAGACGAGCGATCAGGGCGCCACGGAATGGCGCGGAGGCGACGGCCCGCTCCATGTGTCGACCGTGGCGCAAGACCTGCACCCGACGTGCCAGAACTTTCTCCGCGCGGCGGTGGAATGCGGTCTGACCTACACGCCCGATTTCAATGCCGCCACGAACGAGGGTGTCGGGTTCTATCAGAACACGGCCAAGGGCGGCCTGCGCATGTCGGCGGCGCGGGCCTATCTGCATCCGGCGCGGAAACGCCCGAACCTGACCGTGCTGTCCAACGCCCACGCCACGCGCCTCCTGTTCGACGGGCAGCGCGCGACCGGCGTTGAGTACCGCCGCCGCGGCAGGACCGAGCAGGCTTTCGCAGGCCGCGAGGTGATCGTGTCCGCCGGGTCGGTGAACTCGCCCCAGCTTCTCATGCTGTCGGGCGTAGGCCCGCTCGATGTCCTCAAGCGCCACGGCATCGAGGTCGTGCATGCGCAGCCGAACGTGGGCCGGCATCTTCAGGATCACCTGTGCATCGACCACACCTACAAGGCCCGAGTGCCCACGCTCAACGACGAGCTGCGCCCGCTGCTCGGCAAGCTGCGGCACGGGATCACCTATCTTCTCAGGCGCCGTGGCCCGCTGTCGCTGGGCGTCAATCAGGCGGGCGGGTTCTTCAAGACCAGGCCGGATCTTCCGCGGCCCAACATGCAGCTCTATTTCTCGCCCGTCAGCTACACCAGGACACCCCCCGGCAGGCGCCCACTGCTGAGCCCCGATCCGTTCTCGGGGGTGATCATGGGCACCCAGCCGACACGGCCGTCCAGCCGGGGGCATCTGGAACTGCGGTCCGCCGATCCCTTCTCCGCGCCCGCGATCCATCCCAATTACCTCTCCACCAACCACGATATCGCCGAACAGCTCGAAGGCGCGCGTTTCATGCGCAGGCTGGCCGCAGCGCTTGCCTTCGCAGAAGTCCTTGCCGAAGAGATCCGTCCGGGGCCGCAGGTCGAAAGCGATGACGAGATGATCTCCGACATACGGGCGCGGGCGGGGACGGTTTACCATCCGGTCAGCACCTGCCGCATGGGCACAAGCGACCGCGACAGCGTCGTGGATGCGCGGCTGAAGGTTCACGGGCTGGCAGGCCTGCGGGTGATCGATGCGTCAGTGTTTCCGGCGGTCACCTCGGGCAACACAAATGCTCCCACCATCATGGTGGCGGAGAAAGGGGCAGACATGATCCTCGCCGACCATGCGGGCGCCTGACGTGGCACAGCAAGCCGCCTCTTTCGCCCCCGACTTCAAACCGGCGCCCTACTGGTGGGAGGCATCGCCGCGCCCAAAAGAAAGCCCCGCCACGCTGCCCGCCTCGGCGGACGTTCTGGTCATCGGGTCGGGCTATACTGGCCTGCACGCGGCGCTCCAGACTGCCCGGGCGGGCCTCGCGACCGTCGTTGTCGACGCGGAGGCGGCCGGCTTTGGCTGCAGCACACGCAACGGCGGCCAGATTTCCACCAGCGTCAAACCCTCCTTTGCAACCTTGACGCAGCGGTACGGCGAGGCGCTGGCCATAGCGATCCTGAAGGAAGGACAGGCCTCGCTCGATCACGTCAGCGAGTTCGTCCGGAGCGAGGGCGTCGACTGCGACTTCGGCGTGGTCGGCCGCTTTCACGGCGCCCACACGCGCGCGCTCTATGACAAGCTGGAACGCGACTGCCGGACGTCGCATCCCGCCTTCGAGACCGGCGCCTACCTGGTCCCGCGCGAGCGGCAGCATGCGGAACTCGGCACCGATGCCTACTGGGGCGGCGTCGTATTTCCACGGCACGCGAGCGTTGATCCGGGCAAGTATCATGCGGGGCTTCTGAATGTCGTCCGCGGCGCGGGCGCGCACATCCAGGGCCATTGCCGCGTGACCGATCTTGTCCGGGCTCGGCCGGGGTTCGAGGTCTCCACCACCGCAGGCCGTATCAGGTCCGGGAAGGTGATCGTGGCGACGAACGGCTATACTGGCCCGCTTACGCCCTGGCACCAGCGGCGGATCATTCCCATCGGCTCCTACGTGATCGCGACCGAAGCGATCCCGCGGGAGACGATGGACCGGCTGTTTCCGACCAACCGCATCCTCTCCGACACCAGAAAGCTCGTTTACTACTACCGCCCTTCGCCTGACCGCACGCGCGTGCTGTTCGGCGGGCGGGTGTCCTTGCAGGAAACCGACCCGCGCAAGAGCGGCCCGAAGCTTCTTGCCGAACTCGTCCGCCTGTTTCCGGAACTCGCCGGGCTCCGCATCAGCCATTCCTGGGCGGGCATCGTCGCCTTCACGTTCGACTCGCTCATGCATTGCGGTGAGGATGACAGCCTGTTCCATGCCACGGGATACTGCGGCTCCGGGGTCGGGATGGCCGGGTACCTGGGGTCACGGGTCGGCAAGGCCGCCGCGGGGCTCGAAAAGGATCTCGGACCCTTCAGCAAGATCCCGTTCCAGAGCCGGCCGCTCTACACGGGTAACCCATGGTTCCTTGCCCCGTCCGTTGCGCTCTACCGCTTGCGCGACCGTCTGGGAATCTGACGCGCCGGTCCTGTCAAGAAAACCTCGCGTGACCGAGCTCACCCTCTCGGCGATCGTCGCAGGTTGACCAAAAGCAGCCCCCATAAATATTTCCGATCAATGGGTTGCAAGTGAGCGAAGGTTGGATTTCAGGCCCATTCCCTCCGCCAATTGCCCTCGCGATAGCATTCTCCCCATCTGGCTATGGCGGGATTTTTCCGTTTTTTTGAGGGTTATGCGGGAGGAGCTGAGCACTGCCCGCGCCGCAAGGTGCATCGTCGGGCGCACGCGCCCCTTCGAGGCCTCGAAGTGCGTACAGAACCAAGTGTAGCCGAAACCGCTGGGATACGTCGCCCGATACCCCTCCCGGAGAAAGGCGCGCGTCATACCGGGGCGCCGGCGATCCCGATCAACCTCTGTCCAGTCAGGCACGAGACGCTCGGGTTGCGGCACCATTGGCGATGCCGGAAACAGCAGAAGCTTCAGGCCGTCGTCGTCCAGATCGTCCGGCGGAGGCCATCCGATCCCGACCCGTCGGGCGCGCGACAGATAGGAGTCCACCGTTCCCGTACCCAGCCCGAGCGAGGCGGCAATCGCGCGCTCACCCATTCCCTGGGCATACCTCAACTGCGGCACATCTCGTATCCGGCACATCGACAATCGTTCCGTTGGCATCCTGGCCCCTCGTTCTTTACAAGGGGCCATCTATCCTCAGATTGTCGGCCAGAACTGCCCACGATCACGCGAAATCCGTGCCCGGGTTCCCGTGAAATCGCCGCCCACCACCACGCGAAACACGCCACTTGCACATCGCGAACCCGAGATGGGCCCCTTCACGGGGCGTTTCTTGTTTCAGACTGGTCTATCGGAGCCATCCGACGTCTGGAGAGTGGCCCCGGACCCAAAAGCGGCCTCCGAACGCCCCGCGTCTCCATCCATCCGCCCTTCGCCTAGAGCGTGTCGCGTGCAACCTTGGAGGATTTCCTTTTCCTCAACTCAAGTGATCCGTATGATAACTTGAACAATAATCCCAATCGAGCAAACACCGTTTGTCCTGTGCCATCCCTTCCTCAGGAAGTGTGTCTCACTCGACCTTGAGGTCGATCCGAAGACGGCGCGTCTGTTCGCTTTTGCGGCGGTCATGGCGGGAGAGGGAGAGGTGCTGGTCCACAAGCAAGGCGATCTTGGCAGAGCGCTCGACCGGCGGATCGCGACGGTGGTGGACGGGGTCGTGGAGGCCCATGTCCATGACGCCTTTGCCCTGCGCTCCACCATCGTGATGGGGCGTCCTAGACGACATCGGAATCGCCGTCGCTGCGGCATGGCGCTCGTTGCCGTCGCCGAGGCACGGTGATCGTAGCTCACAGCCGCGGATCGACCGGCTCGCTTTCCAGCCCGAGCACGCCGAGCGCGCATTCGTGGACCTCGCGCAGCGGCCTGCGCTCGACGAAGCGGTGCAGGCCTTCGAGGCCCAGGCGGAACTCCCGGTCGGCGAGAGAAAACTTGCGGCTAAGGCCGCGCTTGCGCAGCCGCTCGATGTTCTCGGGCAGGTCATAATCGGGTCCATAGATGATGCGCAGATAGTCGCGGCCGCGGACCTTCATCGCGGGCTGCACCAGCCCCTTCTCGGTCCTCAGTACAAAGGCATCGGGCTTGAAGACCATGCCCTCGCCCCCGGCCGCGGTATGGGCGATCCACCAGTCGACCACGCCCTGCCGGTCGGCGGCCGATGCCGGGTCGATGAGGCTCCAGCCGGTTGCCCTCAGGATCGGGTCTGCGGCGCAGAGCCGCGAGAGGGTTTCCATGTGCCAGACATGGGGTCGGTCGGTCAGGACCCGGCCCTCCACCGCGAGAAGGTGGAACGGCGCGATGCGGAAGTCGTCGATCGTGTCGGCGTCCCAGCAGTAGCCGTCGATGGTGCGGCTCATCGCCAGCGCATTCTCCCGCCGCTGTTCCGCCTGGGCGCGCAGGACTTCGGTCCCTTCGATGTGCCGCGCCGCCTCGAGTGCGGCGATCAGGGCCTCGGCCGAGGTCCGCGCCGCCGCGACCGTGGGGCGGTACTGGCGCAGCAGGAGGTCCTGCGCCTTGGCGGACCAGGGCATCAGTTCGGCGTCGAGCAGCAGCCAGTCGGTGCCGAAGTCGTCCCACAATCCCGCCGCCGCGACCGCCGCACCAATCCGTACCACCAGAGCGGCCTCGACAGCATCGTCGGCGAAGAACGGTCGACCCGTGCGGGTGTGGATCACCCCCGCCTTCCCGTCCTCGACCCCGAACCGCGCCGCCGCCGCCCCGGCATCCCGGGCAAGCACGATCAGCGCGCGCGAGCCCATGTGCTTTTCCTCGACCATCAGCGCAGAGACGCCACGGCTGGCGTAGAAGTCGAGCGCCTGTTCGGGATGTTCGAGGAACGGACCGGAGGGCGCCGTGGGACAGGCCGCCATGGTCGGCGGCAGATGGATCAGCCAGCGTGGATCGACGGCGAACCGGCTCATCGTCTCGAGCGCGGCCAGCGCATTCTCCTCGGGGACGAGAACGGTTCCGCCAAGCCGGGTCTCGATCCGCAGCTTGCGGGCGTAGTCGTCGAACCAGAGCAGCCGGTCGTGGTCCTGCTGCGCGGCGCGCGCGGATCGGTGGTCGATCGGGCGGATGGGCGTGCTGTATTCTCGGGCGGCCGGGACCGACACGGTCGCGCGCTCGGGCCAGCGCAGGGCCGTGAGCTTCCCGCCAAAGACGCAGCCCGTGTCGATGCAGATCGTGCCGTTCAGCCACTCGGCCTCGGGCGTGGGCGTGTGGCCGTAGACGACATCCGCAGCGCCCCGGTAGTCGCGCGCCCATTCGAGGCGGACGGGCAGTCCGAATTCGTCGATCTCGCCGGTCGTCTCGCCGAACATCGCGAAGCTGCGGACCTCGGCCGAGCCGCGCCCGTGCATGCTCTCCTTCAGGCCGGCGTGGGCGACGACCAGCCCGCCGCCGGCAAGCCAGGCATGGGACCGCAGGTCGTGGACGAAATCGCCGACCTGGCGGCGGAACGCGTCGGAACAGGCGGCCAGTTCGGCGGCCGTCAGATCGAGGCCATGGGTCAGCTTCACGTCGCGCCCCCTCAGGTGACGCGAGAGCTTGAAGTCGTGGTTGCCCATGACGCATTGCGCAGTGCCCTCGGCACACATGCCCATGACAAGGCGCAGGCAGTCGACATTGCGCGGCCCGCGGTCGGTGATGTCGCCCAGGAACAGGACGCGGCGACCCTCGGGATGTCGCGCGCCGATCAGGGTCTCGCCCGGTTCGGCGGGGTCGATCTCGTACCCGAGTCGCGCAAGGAGCTCGGTGAGTTCGTCGAAGCAGCCGTGGATGTCGCCGATGATGTCGAAGGGGCCGTTGTCATGGCGCTGGTCGGTCCAGAGCGGTTGCCGCACGATCTCGAGTGCATCGACCTCGGCGGGAGAGTTCATGATGTGGACATGCCGGAACCCCTCCTTCTGAAGCCCGCGCAGGCCGCGGCGCAGGGCCTGCGCGTGGTCGCGCGGCACGTTTGGCCCGAAGTCGCGGTTCTCCCTGCCGCGGTTTCGGTCATGGCAGAGCTCGGGGTCGATATTCAGCACCAGTGCCACGGGCAGAGCGTGATATTGGCGTGCCAGCCGCACGAGTTCCGCCCGGTCGCGTGGCTGGACCGAGGTCGCGTCGATCACCGTCAGCTTGCGGCGGCGCAGGCGGATGCCGGCGGTCAGGCGCAGCAGTTCGAAGGCATCGCCGGTGGCTGCCTGATCGGTCTCGTCGTCGCTGACGACGGCCCGGCAGGCATCGGACGAGACGATCTCGGTCTCGAGGAAATGCCTGCGCGCAAATGTCGACTTGCCGGAGCCGGTCGGTCCCACGAGCACGACAAGCGCGAAATCGGGGATCGTGATCTGCATCTCACTCCTCCCCGATCAGCCTGCGGAACAGTGCGTCCGCCTCGGGTCGATGGTCGTCGGGCGCTTGTTCGGGCGCCGCCTGTCGGGCGATCTCCAATTCCCCGAGGATCAGCGCGTCGATTTCCGGGATGCGTGCGCCGGTCCCGAATTCCTTGGCCTTCGACTTTGCGTTCAGCAGGTCGGCGATCCGGTGCATTGTGTCCACGTCGAGGTCCACGCCCGCAACTAGGTCCTGCAGGTTCATCGGCGGCGGCCGCTCGGGGTGGAGCCGAAGCCAGCGCAGGGCGAGCGCCGGTCGCAGGATGTAGAAGTATTTCTTTAGGTTCACCTCGGCGGCGTCGCCCACATGCTTCTGCCACTGGCCTTCGCCGAGGCTGAGGTAATGGTGCCGGCAGGCGGTCCAGTGGGTGATCTTGCGGGCCAGCGCCTCCAGTGCGGTGCAGGCTGCGTCATCCCAATAATAGCGGATCGGGCTCGACAACCATTCTAGCAGCACCGGGTTCGGCTTCAGGAGCAGGTTGAGGGCCTTGCGCAGGTCCCAGCCGCCGATGTCGAGTTCGGCCGAGATCGGCAACTCGATCACGTCCCGGCCGGGCATCAGCGACAGGTACCAGTCGCGCGGGTGGGCATAGACGAAGCGGACATCGTAGTCGCTGTCCGGCGAGGGGAAGCCCCAGGCCCGGCTGCCGCTCTCGACGGCGAAGAGTATGCGGACGCCGGAGTCGCGCTCGATCTGGGCGAGCCGCTCGATGATCGCGGCGCGGACCTCGGCACCGATCATGGGAACGAAGGACGGCAGCATCAGGCCCCGTCCCCCCGCGTGAAGACCGCCATCTGCGAGGGCGCGCCCAGGACATCGTCCGGCGGGCCGAGCGGATGGAGCGCGACCGCGTAGCCATGCGCCGTGGCGACCCGGTCTGCCCAGGCCGCGAACTCGGCGCGCGTCCATTCGAAGCGGTGGTCGCCGTGGCGCAGCGCGCCGGGCGCCAGTCCGTCGAAGAGCGCGTTGTAGTCGCGGTTCGGCGTCGTCACCACGACAAGCCCGGGACGGGCGGTCCCGAACAGGGACAACTCCAGCGCGGACAGCCGCTGCGGGTCGACGTGCTCGATCACCTCGACCAGGGTCGCGGCATCGAAGCCCTGCCAGCGCCGGTCGCCATAGGTCAGGCTGCCCAGTTGCAACTGCACCCGCTGGCGCATCTGCTCGCCCGCCTCGTCCAGATTCAGGCGCCGCGCCGCGCTTTCGAGGGTCCGGATCGAGGGATCGACGCTCAGGACCCGCTCGATCCCGCGCTCCCGGAGAAGGCGCCGGATCAGCCTGCCCTCGCCGCAACCGAGGTC
>CAZOHN010000069.1:0-15660 GCA_964579325.1 uncultured Rhodobacterales bacterium | reverse complement strand
TCGACCAGCGCCTGCGTCGCGGCAAAGCTCGATTTCGTGATCGCGGGCGCCCGCGCCTCGACCGACGGATCGGTGAAGGCCGCGACGTCGCGCCGGTCCATGTAGACCTCGGCGTTGGGAAAGTTGGTGCGGCCACCCGCCACCATTCCGCCGACGTGGTCGACATGGCCATGGGTGAGGATCACCGCGTCTATATCGCCGGGCGCGATGCCGAGCCAATCCAGGGTGCCGGGCAGCCAGCCCGAAGTCGGACTGACGGTGCCGGCCGGGCCGCTGTCCACCAGCACCAGGCGCTCCCCATCGCTGACGAGCCAGGTCGAGAAGCTGCCACGCACGCCGTTCACGCCGGCAGCATGAACGGCCCCGGCCGCCGCACGCGCCTGCTCGGGCGTGACCCCGGTGAACAGGTCGAACGGGAAGTCGATGTAGCCATCCGAGATGACCGTCACCTCGAAGCGCCCGACCCGGTAGCGGGCGGTGACGGGCAGTCGCGGCAGCGGGTCTGCCGTCCGCGCCCGGGTCGCGGTCGGAAGGGTTGCGGCCAGCGGCAGGGCCGCAAGCGACGCGGCAAAGCCGCGGCGGGACAGATTGATCATGGGATGCGTCCTTCGGTGTGATGCAGGGTCAGGCTGCGGTGCCAAGGGCAACCTTCGGAAAGTCGATCTCGACCTGCGTTGCCTTGCCCAGGATGTTGGTGAAGACGTTCATGGCGACATGGGTGATGATCTCGACGATCTCGGCGTCGGAATGGCCTTCAGCCCGCACCGCTTCCACCTCGGCCGCAGTCACCTGCCCGTTGTGCGCGACCAGGGCACGGGCAAAGGCCAGCGCAGCGGCGGCCTTGGCGTCCGACGACCGTCCATGTCGGTTGGCCAGCATCTCGTCACTGTCCAGCCCGGCTCTGCGGCCGATCGCCGTGTGCGCCGACACGCAATACTGGCAGCCGTTCTGTTCCGCGACAGCGAGAGCGATGCGCTCGCGCGTCAGCGGATCGAGCGCGCCCGAATTCGCGATGCCGTGCAGCCCGAGAAAGGCGCCAAGGGCGGCAGGCGAGTTCGCCAGCACCCGGATGAAGTTGGGGACCATGCCGAGACCGGACTGGACGGCGTCCAGCAGGGCCTTGGCTTCGCCGGTGGCGGTTCGGGGGTCGATGACGGCAACACGGGCCATAGCGGGATTCCATCTGCAAGAGGGGGCCGGTGCGAGATCGCACGGCGCAAGGGGACCATGCGTCATTGCGACTTCCGTAAGAATACACGATACTCGAAATACATTCTTCCACTCAGGGGAATCATGTGGATCGTCTGCACGAAATTGAAGTGCTCGTCGCCGTGGCCGAAACGGGCAGCCTGGCCAGGGCTGCATCCCAGATGCGACTGTCGCCACCGGCGGTGACCCGGGCCGTTGCCGCACTCGAGGATCGTCTCGGCGTTCCGGTCTTCACGCGAACGACCCGAAGCGTGACGATCACCGAGGCCGGCCAGCGGTTCCTGGACCATGGGCGGCGACTCCTTGCGGAGTACGAGGCAGCACAGGCAGACGCCGCCGGAGACGTGGCGGTGCCGCAAGGACATCTGACCATCACCGCGTCCGTCACCTTCGGCAGGTCGCTCCTTGCCCCTGTCGTCTGCGACTTCCTGGGCGCGCACCTGCGTGTTTCGGCGTCACTGCTCCTGCTTGACCGCGTGGCGAACCTCGTCGAGGAGGGGATCGACGTTGCCGTGCGGATCGGACCGCTGCCCGTCTCGAGCCTCATTGCGCGCCGGGTTGGCGAGGTGCGCCGCATCCTTGTTGCCAGCCCGGACTACCTCGCGCGCCATGGAACGCCCGAGACAGCCGCCGAACTGCGGCGGCATTCGGTGATCGCCTTCACCGGCCTCATGCCCAATCGCGAATGGCGATATGTCGATGGCGGCCATACATCCGGTATCGCGCTTGCGCCGAGGTTCGAAGTCAACGACGCCGTCGCGGCCATCGACGCGGCGCTGGCGGGCCACGGGATCACGATTTCGCTGTCCTACATGGTCGTCGACCAGATCCGGCAGGGCCGCCTGGTTCCGGTCCTGACCGAATTTGCGCCGAAGCAGCCGGTACACCTTGTCTACCCCCAGGGCAGGCTGGTCGCTCCGAAAGTCCGATCCTTCATCGACTTCGCGGCGCCAAGGCTGGGCGCGACCCTGCGTGACATGTCGACGTGACGGGCCCGAACCGTCCGGACCCGTGCGCCCCCCCTGGCTTTCCGCGGCACAACGCTCGATCCCGCCGGCCCGGAACTGCCGGGGAGCCCCGGACGCGCCCTTCCCGGCGATTCGACCTGGCCTTCGGCCCGGCGAAGTGATGCGTCGAATCGCCCGGCACGAGGCGGCCAATTCCCTTACCGGCTGCCGTTCGGGGGCCGGGGTTCCCGAATTCGGCAATCAACAAAAACGTGATTGCCCTCCCTGGCGCGGAATGGGGAGGTCGCTTTCCCAATTTCGTGAATTGGGGAAACTGTAACGCACACCCGTTTCAGCAGATCCGGACTGCGACCTCACGAAAGCTTGACGAAGTCGGAGCGTTACAGCCTTTGCGTCGAATTTTTGCGTGAAGCGCCGCGAGCGGAGAGTGATTTCCCAAACGGGGGTGACGGCCTCAGGTTGAAGTCATCGGACAACACGGTCCGATCCAGAAACCGGCGAAAGACGCCATACCAAAGGAAGCAACCAATGAAAACGCTCTTCACCACGACCGCCCTGATCCTTGCGACCGCCATCCCCGCGCTCGCCATGACTTCCGCCGCCGACACGCTGTCGACCACCGAGCGGGGCGCCGTTCTCAGCCTGTCTCCGAACGCCGATGTCGACAACCTGACGGTCGCTCAGGTGAGCGCCATCCGCTCGAACCTCCACAATGGCGACGACACCGACCAGCGCCGGAACATCCGTGCGATCGTCCGGTGAACCATGAGCGGCACGTGTCCGGCAGGCAATACCCGTCTGCCGGACCGAAGAAGGGCGGCCCCGAGCGCGGGGCCGCCTTTCCGCTTTCAGTCCACGTGACTTTCGACCGTCCGAATTCGAGCGTCGCGAAAGCGTCCAATCAAGGGTGATTGTTTCCGCCATTCACGTTGGCTTGTTTCGCAGAAACGTGGGTGGACTTGTAGAATGAATGCTTTGTTACTTCGCCACAGGAAAGCATCCGGATGGCGACGATGAGAGACCATGAAGGCGACGACACCGATCTTGTCCCAAGGCTTGCAGCGGGCGACCAGGCAGCCTTCGAGAGAATCTTCCGGCGCCACAATGCCGCGATGGTGCGGCTGTGCAACCTGATCGTTCGCAACCATTCAACCGCGGAAGAGGTTGTGCAGGACGCCTGGCTTTCGGTTCTCAAGGGGATCGGCGGCTTCGAGGGCCGGTCCCGCCTCGCCTCGTGGATCTTCGCCATCGCGGTCAACAAGGCGAGGACCCGCGCCCGCCGCGATGGCCGCACGATCTCGTTCGAGGACGGGGGGCCGGAGTCCACACTCGCCGATGCCTTCGACGGTCGCGGCCGCTGGAAGGACACTCCCGAGCTTTGGGAGACGCTCACGCCGGAGCGCATCCTGGAAGGGCGCCGCGTGATGGAGCATGTGCAGGGGGCGATCGCGCTGTTGCCGGCTGGTCAACGCGCGGTCCTGATCCTGCGCGGGCAGCAGTCCCTTCCGGCCGGCGACGTGGCCGAGATTCTCGGGCTCACGGAGGGCAATGTCCGCGTGCTCCTTCATCGGGCGCGGCTTTCCATCCGCGCTGCACTGGATCGGCTGGCTTGACAGTGATGCCTGGGCTCCGGCCATCCGCTGCGCGCTCCGACAGGGGCACCGAACTGATGCATCGGCACGGGACATGTCGTGTGATCACGGCAACTTGTGGCCATGATCGTAACGTAGACCGGCGCCGGGGGTCCTTCTCCCGCGAGGTTTTCGAAAGGACCGAACGTACATGCTGAGCTGCAAGGAAGTTGCCGACCGCGCGAGCGCCCTTATCGATGGGGAGCTGTCTGCGTGGGATGCGCTTCAGATGCGTCTGCATCTTGCCATGTGCAGGGGCTGCGGCGCGTTCCTAGATCAGATGCGGACGACGGACCAACTTGCCGCACAGGTCGTCGAACCCGACGAGCCGGCACAGCAGGAGGCCGAGGACGGCCGCTATGCCGAGATCCTTTCGATGCTTCGCAAGGAGCAACCGCGCCGCTGAACGCCGGCACATCCGAAGGGAGAAGACCTTGATCACCATTGTTGCCGGTGTTTGCGCCGGGTTTGCCGCCATGGTCGTCCCCTCGCCGTGGATGCTTGCCAGGGGCACCATGGGCGGACCCTCGGCGCCGGGTGAGCCGCTCGCGCAGCCCATGATCTTCGGGGCCGGTCACGGACCGGGCTGCCGGATGCACATCGCGACCCGGGCCTCCCGCGCCTGAGACCCCCGTAGCTGCGGGGCCGAGCGTGCCGCTTCGCCCTCCCGAGCTGGAGCCTGCCCGATGATCAGGTCTGTCGTCTCCCCTGAGCGCGTCGCCTCCGAACCGCGCAAACGCGTCAACCTGGCCCTGCAGGGCGGCGGCTCGCATGGGGCCTTCACCTGGGGTGTTCTCGATGCCCTGCTCGAGGATGGCCGGATCGAGATCGCGGCGATCTCGGGCACTTCGGCGGGAGCCATGAACGCGGTGGCGCTGGCAGACGGGTTCACGACCAAGGGCCCGGATGGCGCGCGCGAAAAGCTGCATCACCTGTGGAAGTCGGTCAGCGACGCCGCGCGGCATTCACCGATCCGGCGCGATCCGTTCGACGTGATGATGGGCACCTGGAGCCTGGAACGATCCTGGGGCTACCAGACGATGAACATGATGACGCGGCTGTTCTCGCCCTACCAGTTCAACCCGAGCGACATGAATCCGCTGCGCGACATCGTGGAAGCCTGCATCGACTTCGACCGGGTCCGGCACTGCGACAGCATCCGGCTGTTCATCTCGGCCACGAACGTGGAGACCGGCCGCGTGAAGGTTTTCGACAGTCGTCGCCTGACGGTCGACATGGTCATGGCCTCGGCCTGCCTGCCGCATCTGTTCCGCGCCGTCGTGGTCGATGGCGTGCCTTACTGGGACGGCGGCTACATGGGCAACCCCGCGCTCTTTCCGTTTCACACCGAGAGTGACAGCGCCGATACCATCGTCGTGCAGATCAACCCGATCGAGCGGCGGGGCATCCCGCGTTCGGCGCACGAGATCCAGAACCGGCTGAACGAGATCAGCTTCAATTCCAGCCTGCTGAAGGAGTTGCGCGCGATCGACTTCGTGACCCGGCTTCTGGACGAGGGCAAGCTGGACGAGGCGCATTACCGGCGCGCACGGATCCATATCATCGAGAACGAGGCCGCGCTGAACCCGCTGGGCGCGTCATCGAAGGTGAATGCCGAATGGGCCTTCCTGACACATCTTCGGGACCTCGGGCGCGAGACGGCCGCGGCCTGGCTCGACCGTCATCTTGGCGACCTCGGCGTGCGCGGGACCGTCGATCTGCGCACGATGTTCCAGGGCATCGGGCCGGAACACCAGGGGTAGGCGATGGAACGGGACAACTGGCAGTTTCCCTGGTCGGAGGGCTGGCCCGAGATCGACCGGGCCGGGATGATAGAGGTCGACCGGCGCATGATCGAGACCTACGGCATCGCGCTGGAGCAGATGATGGAGAACGCCGGCCGCGCGCTGGCCACGGTCGCCTGGCGGCGCTGGCTCGGCGGGCTGGAGGCCCCCCATGTCGCGCCCCAAGTCGCACCCCGGGTCACCGTCCTGGCCGGCGGCGGCGGCAATGGCGGCGGCGCACTGGTCGCGGCGCGGCGGCTGGCGGGCTGGGGCGCGGAGGTCGAGGTCGTGCTGGCGCGCCCCGCGACGGCATTGACCCCGGTGCCCGCGGCCCAGCTTGCCGTCCTCGCGGCCATGGGCATCGCCGCGAGCGACGCTCCCGGCGAGGGGGCCGACCTGATCCTTGACGGTCTGGTGGGCTATTCGCTCGTGGGTGCGCTCGTGGGTGCGCCCGTGGGCCGCCTCGGCGATCTCGTCACATGGGCGAGCGGATCCGGCACACCGATCCTCGCGCTCGACGTGCCGTCGGGATTCGATGCCGCGACGGGGCATCTTGCGACACCCTCCATCGCGGCGACGGCCACCGTGACACTTGCGCTTCCCAAGCGCGGTCTCACCGATCCGGCAGCCCGCTGGGCGGTTGGGGATCTCTACCTTGCCGACATCTCGGTGCCGCCCGCGCTCTACGCCGGGATGGCCTGCCCGATCCGGCCACCAGCCTTCCGGGGCGAGGATATCCTGCGGATCGCGTGAACCCGGAAACGTCGGTCCGGACATCGCACCCGGGCCGACCGCGGTGCCGGGGCCGGCAGGAACCGGGATCGGAAGCGCACAGGCCGGGAGCAAAGCGCCGAACTCCCTGAAGCCGGGCCGCTATTCCTCGATCAGCGCAGGGCCGATGGCCCGGCCCATCGACGGGTGAGTTCCTGGGGCGACGGCGCCGACGATGCGGTGACTGGCCGCCATGGGGCAGTGTGCGCGGCACCGGTCGCGCCGTGCCGCAGGCCCCGCGTCATTCCCCATGCGAGGCCCAGCGGCAGCTGTCGGTCGGCAGGAAGTGCAGGAGCCTGTCCCGCCCGTCGGGTCCCGAAATCCGGGGGCACCCTTCCACGCTTGTCACGGTCGCAAAGGCCGTGAATATCGCCGGAGAAGCACCCGGGAGACAGAGTTCGCCGCCGGGGTCGAGCTGCGCCCCGATGCGCCTGTCATCCGCACGCGACTCGACGGTGAAGTATAGCCGCCTGTCGGTTCCGTTCTCCACGCAGGCCGACACGGCCGGACCCGCGACCAGCATCGAGGCGGACAGTGCCAGGGTCGCCGAGAGAACGCGCATCATTCGGGATCCTCCTGCCCCAGCATTCTCCTCCGAACGCGTCCCGGTAAATCCGAAAATCCCGATATCTCGCAGAGGTGATGGGACGCCTCCGCGTCACGGCCAAGTGATCGCCACGCGTGAAACGGATGGCCCCCCGCCGAGTCTCACCCCAGTCAACCAAGGGAGGACTTGAGGTGAAAACGATCATTTCCGCAGCCGTCGCGACACTCGCCATCGTTGCCGGAACGGCGCAGGTACAGGCGCAGGACGGTGACATGGCCTTCGGCACGGCCGACGACATCGCCTATGCCACGCTGCTGTGGGAGGTGATGGAGGCCGAGCGCCTTGCAGGGCCGAACATGATCCGCGCCTTTCCCTATGAGGGTATCGAGCCGCATGGCATGTTGCTGGAAACCTTCTACGCCACGGGCACGGTCGGCGACCACTCCGGCGATCTGATCGTGAAGCGCAACTTCGGGCCGGAAGGTGTTTCGGTGGACGAGGTCCTGTCGGATCCCGATGGTCACCTGGGTGCGTACACGGTGATGTTCCGCCGCGAGGCGGGCTATGACACCGAGAACCTCGACTGGTTCTGGGCGCGCTACAACCCCGATGGCTCGATCGCGGAGGACCCGACGGGCATGGCGCTCGCCGGGCGTGTCGCCAAGGGCATGGACGAGGGCTGCATCGCCTGTCACCAGGGCGCCGCCGACGACATGGTCTTCACCTCGGATCACCTGATCGCGAACTGACCCCCAGGCACAGGTGATCCAGCCAGCGCCGAGGTTTCGATGTTGCTCGAACTCGCCCTGCCTGCCCTGCTGGGCGCGCTGCTCGGAGCCTCGGCGCACAGGGCCGGCCTCTGCACCGTGAAGGCGGTGGCGGAGATGCTGACCACAGGGCAGGCCCATATCCTGTGGTCGTTCCTCAAGGCCACCCTCTGGACGCTCGCGCTGCTCTCTGTCGCGGGGGTGGCGGGTTATGGTGCCGACCTCTCGGCGCGGCCCCTCGCGCCCCTCGCGATCGCGGGCGGGATCGCCTTCGGCATGGGCGCGGCCCTCAACGGCGCGTGCAGCTTTTCGACGCTGGCGCGGCTGGCCGAGGGGCATGGGGTGATGCTGCTGACCCTGGTCGGCTGGGCGCTCGGGCTGGTCGCGCTGCGCAGCGTCGCACCCGGGCTGCCCGGCGCGGTCGAACCGACGTCCCTGCCCGCATGGATCGTCCTTCCGGGGTTACTCTGGGTACTCTGGGAGGGCGGGCGCCTCGTCCGTCTGGTCAGGCGCCGGGGCCGGGGTATTCTCACCGATGGCGTGTGGCCGCTGTCGCTGGGCGTATTCCTCGTCGCGCTCGCCAACACGGGGCTTCTTCTGATCGACCGTCCCTGGTCGTTCACCTCGACCGCGATCTGCGCCACCGATGTTGCGGACCTGGCCCCCTGCGTGCATCCGCTGGCGCTCTGGGCCGTCTCGGGCGGGGCGATGGCCGCGATGATCACCTCGGCGATCTTGCGCGGCAGTTTCCATCTGCGCCCGATCCGGCTGCGCTCTGCCCTGAGGTGCCTCGGCGCGGGGTGCCTGATGGGGGCCGGGGCCGGGATGATCCCCGGTGGCAATGACGGGCTGATCCTCTTTGGCCTTCCCTCGCTCTCGCCCCATGCCCTGCCCGCCTGGATCGGCATCGTGGCGGGCATCTGGCTGGCGGTCGTCGCGATGCGGGCGCTGGGCGCGCGGTTGCCCGCCATCCGCTGCGAGGGAGATATCTGCCGCCAGGGCCTGTAACAGAAGCGCCCGGCGCGAGTCGTCCTTGCGGAGGGGTGCGGGAGGCACGGTCCCATGACACAACAGGACACGGGTTGGCTTGACAGATTGCTCGACGGCATCGGCCGGCGGCTTGCCACGAAGCTGAACCAGCCCTCTTCAGGCTACAAGCCCTACACGCCCTCGGACTTCCGCACGCTCTGCCGTGTCCTGCAACCGGGCGACGTCCTTCTGGTCGAGGGGGGAGAGCGGATCTCGACCGCGATCAAGTATCTCACGCAGTCGACCTGGTCCCATGCGGCGATGTTCGTGGGCACTCACCTGCCCGATCCGGGCGATGGATCGGAGCGGCACCACCTGATCGAGGTCAACCTCGGCGAAGGCTGCGTTTCGGCGCCGCTGTCGAAATACGCAAGCTACAACACCCGTATCTGCCGACCCGTTGGCCTGACCGATACCGAGCGCGTGCAGGTCACGGCCTTCATGATCGCGCGGATCGGCCTGAAGTACGACCTGCGCAACATCTTCGACCTGATGCGCTACTTCTTTCCGACGCCGCCCGTTCCGGTGCGTTGGCGGCGGCGGATGCTGGCCTTCGGATCGGGCGATCCGACACGGGCGATCTGTTCCTCGCTGCTCGCGCAGGCCTTCCAGTCGGTGCGCTATCCGATCCTGCCGGACGTGACCGAGGTCAAGGCGCGCAACGGGTCAAGACAGGCGCGGGCGGAAATCCTGCATATCCGGCACCATTCCCTCTTTTCGCCGCGGGACTTCGACCTGTCGCCGTACTTCGAGATCGTGAAGCCGCATCTCGCTGAGGGGTTCGATCATCGCAGGCTGACTTGGGCGACGGCGGCTCCGGACGACAGTCTCCGAAGAGCCCGCTGAACGTCAGGCGATCATCCGGGCCACGCTTCGGACGGCAATACCTGCGATTCCGCGGAGCTCGGCCGCAGGCACCCCCGAGCGTGCGCGCAGCATGATGCCGCGGGCCACCGCCGCCAGCATACCCGCCAGCGCGCGTCTCTCCGCCGAGGAGGTTGCACCCGCCTCATGGTCGAGCCGAAGGGCGATCCTGTCCTCGAGGGCCGTGAACCTGCGGTCGAGTTCGCGCCGGAAGGTCTCGTTGGCCCCCGCGACTTCTGCGAGGACGCAGGAGATCAGGCAGCCTGGGGTGCGAACATCAGCTGTCGCAAGGTCCACCACCCCGGCGAGGAAGGCCGCGAGGTCGGCCTCCAGCGTCCCGCGGGGTCCGAGGGCATCGGCAACCGGCCCGATCCGGGTCTCGACATAGTTGGCGATGGCCGCGAGGAACAACCCCTCCTTGCCGCCGTAGTCCTGGTACAGACTGGCGCGAGGCATCCCCGTCTCCCGGCACAGCCGGTCGATCGAGGCCCCGTCATAGCCTTCCGACCAGAACACGCGCATCGCAGCGTCGAGTACCTGTTCCGATGTCATTGCCCGTGGCCTGCCGCGCGGCCGGGGCGCCTGACTGTGGGTCTGCATGGCCTCACCGATTTTTGAACCGTTCATTCCGAAAATAGATGGTGGCGGCTGACTGCGCAATATACAGAACACTTATTCTGTAAACATGGAGCACCGCATGACCCGCGAACCCCTGATGGCGATGTCGCCCACCACCCTCGAAGCCGCGAATGGAGAGGCCGAGGTCCTTCTGTCCAGCGCCAAGGCCCGCCTGGGCTTTGTGCCGAACATGTACTCCTACATGGCCAACCTGCCGGGCGTCCTGGCGGGCTACCTGAGCACCTATGACGACTTCCGGAAAACCGCGGGCTTCACCCCGGCCGAGCAGGAGACGGTGTTCCTGACGATCAGCCGCGTGAACGGCTGCACCTACTGCACCGCCGCGCATTCGATGATTGCCGACAAGAAGTCGGGCGTGCCCGCCGAAAGCCTCGCGGCGCTCCGGGACGGGGGCGATCTGCCGGACGCGAAACTCGATGCCGTGGCGAAGTTCACCGAGGCGATGGTGATCTCGCGCGGGAACCCCGGCAAGGACACGGTCGATGCGTTCCTCGCCGCGGGATATGGGGAACGGCAGGTCCTGGGCGTCGTGCTCGCCATCGCCTGCAAGACGTTCTCGAACTATGTCAACCACCTTGCCGGCACCCCGGTGGACGATGTCTTCGCACCCTACAAGGTGGCCTGAATCGGCCGCACCCCGCCTCGGTCAGCCAGGCGGGGTGCGATTCCGAAGCGGACGAGCGACCTCGGCGTGCGCCGGATCGGGGCAGGGGTCGAGCGGGCTGGCACCGAAGCGGTCCCGCTCTTGCACATCTCGCTGGCGGCACTGGAAGCGCCCCGGAAACGGGCGATGGGAAAGGGGATGACCGACGGCCGCGTGTCCCCGCCACGACCCAGACCGTGACCGCGACCGTGACCGTGTCCGTGACCGTGTCCTTGACCGGCCGTAGCCGCTTCGGCGAGGTCACGTCCGGGGCCAACGCACACGACCCCGGGGGTCGGCGCTGCACCGCCCGCCGGCACCATTGCCGGGGTCGGCGTGGTGGGCCGCAAGTCCCGGCAGCGGGACGCCTGCCCACGGGTTCGCCGACAGGGCCAGACCCCGCGATCCCGGACAGTGCGCCAGGCAGGAACACGGGACGTCGGACCTCCGCATGACCGGCGCGCGCCGCCGAGGGTGTCGCGGCCACATTCGATGCGGGCCTGTTTCCTGGCATGGGCGAAACCACCCTTGCCAAGTGTGCAGCGCGCGTTCATTGGTTCCATCGGTTGCCTGTTCCGTGTTAACCATTTCCCCGGGCCGTAGCCCGCCGGAGAGGTTTCCGCACATGACGACTGCTGCCCTGCCCCGTTCCGAGGAGTTCATGACCGGCGCGCTCGCGAACGGGTCGCGCCCGCGCGCCGTGGGCCGCAAGTTCGATCCGTCCGGCCAGCCGCTTCCGTTCCCCGGCAACACGTTCCTGTGCCGCATTCCGCCCGACAGCCCCGGCCATGCCGCACTCGTGGCCGCGCAGGACCGCCTGAAGGCGCTGCCCGAGGCCGAAGCCTTTTCCTGGCTTCCACCGTCCAGTTTCCACATGACGGTCTTCGAGGGTGTGACCGCCGCCGGCAGGGACGGCGACGACTGGCCCCAGGGCATCAATCCGCGCGCGTCGATTCCGGATGTCACCGAAGAGTTCCTGACCCGCACCGATGGACTTGCCCTGCCGCAGGCCTTTGCGGTGCGGCCCACCTCCCTGCTGGCGGCGACCACGCTCGGCCTCACCGGAGCGCGCGAGGTCGACAGCGGCGCGCTCTGGCGGGCGCGGGCGCTCCTGCGCGAGGCTACCGGCATCAAGCGCGCGGATTTCATCGAGTACCGCTTTCACATCACGCTGTCGTACCAGATCCGCTGGCTCGAACCGACCGAGGCGCGGCGCGTCGGTGCCGCCTGCGCGTCGGCCCAGGCCGAGCTGGTGCGCCGTGCGCCGCTGATCCACCTTGGCCCGGTCGAGTTCTGCAGCTTCGAGACCATGCACCGCTTTGATCCGTTGCGCCGCTTCGGCTGATCCCACCGGGGGGGCAGGACGACTGCGCGCCGCCGCTCCCGATCCGCGACGCGCGGAGCCTGACGGCAGCCAGGACTTCACCCCGCGCGCCACCCCTGTGCAGAAGCTGATCCTGGCCGGAATGAGCCTCTGGTCCGACATGGGCCGCGCCGGGTTGGCCGAAGCACTGCCAAGGATTGACGTCGCGTGCCGACGCCCCCCTCCCCTTGCCCCGCGCCAAAGTCCGTGTCCCGTCGACTTGCCCCCTGGCCCGGACAGAGCGTCCGGCCGAACTGCCCAGACCGAACTGCACCAGCCGAACCGCCCCGGGCGGACTTCCGACGGACCTCCGACGGGCCTGCGCCTGCACGACATGGACGAGGGGCTGGCCGCCAACCCCAGCGTGGGCCGTACGACGGGCCTCGAACGGCGCGCCGCATCGCTCTGGTGCATCGCGCCGACCGGGCCGGCGAGCGGCCGGGCGCACGTCGTGCACGATGGCCGCGCCCGAATCCTGCCGGGCGGTTCTGTGGCAAGGCGCGCGTTCCGTCGCGTTCGTGCCCGATCCGCGCAGGGCGGCGCCGCGGACGTTCGCGGGGGTGCCGGCAACCGGGGACCGCGCGGCTGCCGGTCAGATGCGCCCGGCGACCTGTCGGGCATGATCCGGCTCGATCTGCCACGAGCAGGCCGCCTCCCACGCGAGGATGGCGCGGCGTTCGGCCGCTCCAGCGGCCGACACCTGGCCGGTATCGAACAGCACGAGGTCGCGGCGGCACTCGTCCCAGTCCAGCAAGGCGATGCGACCGTCCCGACAGCGAAGCAGGTTTCCCGGGTTCAGGTCTCCGTGAACGACCGAGAAGCGGCCTCCGCACACCGCGCGCCAGGCATCGCGGCACCTGGCCACCAGTCCGGGCGGCATGAGGTCAAGATCGACGTCACCCCCTGCAGTCTTTTCGAGCAGGTCGCGGGATGACAGAAAGCCGGGCCGCTGCGGCAAGCCAGCGGACCGCAAATGGAACTCCGCGATGTTCGGCGCGATCTCCGGAAGGTCCTCGACAGAGAGCTTCGCGCCGCTGACGAAGGGTTCGCACGTCCAGCCGGCTTCCACCAGGTTGCCGTTCCGGCTCCGGACAAGGCGGGGCACGACGAAACCGCAGCGCCGCGCGATGTCGTGCACCTCGACAAGCCACGCCACGGCATCCGGGGTGCGCCGTGTGGACTTGAACACCAGATTGCGCCGCAGGCCCGTCGTCCGGAATACCCGGTTCCGGCATCCTCCCTCGAGAGGGAGAAGTCCGGCGCCAACGCCCCATCGGTCCGTCGGTGGCCGCTGCATCAGGTTTCCTTCCAGAGCCTCAGCGCAAGGTGATCGTCGCCGGCCCGTCGTCGAACGCGGATGCCGGGCGAGCGGGCAGGCGATGGGCCAAGCGCAGGCCCGGGCGGAAGCCCGAGCGCAGGGTGCCGCGCAGGGTGCCGCGCAGCGTGACGCGCGGGGTATCGGTCATCTTCGGTTGGCCCTGTTCCTCCGGTCATGCCCGTCACTGCCGTGTCACCGACAGATAGCTGTCCCAGCACCTGCCGTCATGTGGCTGGTGCATCCGCACGGGACGCCGAGGCGTCCTTGCCTGCGGGACCGGGGGCAGAGGCCGATGCCGGTGGCCGGAGGGCTGGAAACCGGCGGGACGGGCGGCGGCGTTCCGACGTCCCTGACTGCGGCCGGCGGATCGCAACGACCGGACAGCGCAGGTCGGGGTCAGGCGCCCAACGGCTCGAGTGCCAGAACGGTTCCGGGACCGACCCGGCCGAGGTCCGGCGGGATCACGGCGATCCCCCGGGCCCAGGCCATCGGCCGAAGACTGGCAGACGCGCCCTGTCCGAGGCGCTGGAGGATCGGGCGACCGACCGCGTCGCGCCTGTCCCAGGTCACGGGGATGTACTCAAGCCGCCCCGTCGCACGCCGGTAGTCGAACGCCGCGACGCCCGGGAACCAGGTGTCCGGAACCTCGGTTAGCCCGGCGGTGCGGCGCAGGGCCGGCAGGGCGATCTGGCCGAAGGTGACCGCCGCGGCATAGGGGTTGCCGGGCAGCCCGAAGTATTGCGCCCGGCCAAGCCGCCCGACGGTCAGCGGTTTGCCCGGCCGTATCGCGACCTTGAGGATATCCAGTTCCGCGGCCTCGGCGCGGAGGGCATCGAGGATGTGGTCCTTCTCGCCGGCCGAGACCCCGCCCGACGACAGGACCACGTCGTGGCTGTCGGCGGCCATGCGGATCGCCTCCCGGATCGCGAGCGGATCGTCGGGCAGGATTCCAAGATCGGTCACTTCCGCCCAGGGCAGGGCGAGGTAGGCCCGCAGCAGCACGCGGTTGGTGTTGTAGATCTGGCCCGGTCCGAGGGGGTGGGAGGGCTCGGTGAGTTCGTCGCCGGTGGAGAGGATCGCGATGCGAACCTTCCGCCGCACCTCGACCGTGGCGAGGCCGCAGCCGGCGGCGAGGGCGAGGCGGGGTGGCGTGAGGACCATCCCTGCGGCGAGAGCGTCGGCGCCCGCGCGCTGGTCCTCGCCCGCGCGACGGATGTTCCGGCCTTCCGCCGGGCGCGCATCGAGCAGGATGCGGTCGCCGTCGTGCCGGACCTCTTCCTGCATGACCACGGTATCGGCCGTCGAAGGAACCGGCGCGCCGGTGAAGATCCGTACGGCGGCACCCGGTGCGAGTGTCAGGCGGCGGCGGTCGCCCGCGGCGATGCGGTCGACGACCGGCAGGGCAAAGGGCGGGTCGCCCCGGAGGTCCGCGCAGCGCAGTGCGTAGCCGTCCATCGCGGAGTTGTCGAACGGAGGAAGCGCCGTGCGCGCGATTACCGCCCCTGCCACAACGCGACCCAGGGCCTGCTCCAGGGCCAGCGTCTCGCTCTCCTCCACCGGGATCGCCGCAGTCACCGCGCGCAGGCGTGCGGCATCGACCGAGAGCGTCGGCCCGGCCTTTCCCGCCGAGCACAGGGTCGTCGCGGATTCAGCCATCCCGGCAGCTCCCCCGGTGCGAGAAGTCCTGCCCCGAACGATCCGGGGCAGGACGGATTGCCGCGATCACAGGACGATCTCGTGCCCCTTGAACGACACCGCGGCAGTCGCTGCGGTCGCGTCGGCGATCTTCCGGATCGTGCCCCAGCAGTGCTTGTAGTCGGGCAGCACAAGCTCGTTCACGCCGGGGTTCACCACGTTGCCCTGGCTTCCGGCGGGTGAGCCGAAGACCATGGCAACCGTGTCGCGCTTGAGCGTGGGCATCGGGTAGGCCATGCCCTGCGTGACGCCGTTGTCGTTGACGATCTCGAGCAGGTCGCCGGGCTTCAGCCCGAGGTCCACCATGTCGTCGGGATGCATCTCGACGAAGGGGTGAGGGTAGCGGTCCTGCACGAAGTCGTTGTCCTGGTCGAGGAACTGGTTCTGCCAGAAGATGTTGGCCCGGACGTTGTTGATCCAGAACCGGTGCGC
>CAZOHN010000068.1:0-15859 GCA_964579325.1 uncultured Rhodobacterales bacterium | reverse complement strand
CCCCCGACACGCGGATTATGATTCCGCTGCTCTAACCAACTGAGCTACTCCGCCAGAGCGCGTGGGAGTTAAGCGAGGGGCGGCGGGGCGTCAAGGGGGAAAACCTCTCCCGGCTCGCGCGGGCGTGACACTCGGGACGTGGTCTGCGGCGCCTGGCCGGTGTAAGCCCGCGGCAGCGGACCGGAGATCGCGCAATGCATTCAGAAGTTCCCCACACCCGGGACGTGGTGCTGATCGGCGGCGGGCACACTCATGCGCTCGTTCTGCGGATGTGGGGCATGAAGCCGCTGCCGGGCGCTCGGCTGACCGTCATCAACCCGGACCCCGAGGCCCCCTACTCGGGCATGCTCCCCGGGCTGGTCGCAGGACACTACAGGCGCGGCGACCTGATGATCGACCTCGTCCGGCTGGCGCGCTTTGCGGGCGCGCGTCTGGTGATCGGGCGCGCGTCCGGGCTCGACCTTGGCACGCGACAGGTCTTGGTCGCAGGCCGGCCCCCAATCCGCTTCGACCAGTGCTCGATCGACATTGGCATCACCTCCGACCTTCCTGGGCTGCCGGGCTTCGCCGACCACGCCACCCCGGCCAAGCCGCTCGCTGCCTTTGCGGAGGCCTGGGAGAGCCATGCAGCCCAGGCCGCAGCGGGAGACGCGCGCGCGGCGGTGGTCATCGGGGGGGGCGTGGCCGGCGCGGAGCTTGCGCTTGCGATGGCGCATCGGCTTGGTGCGGGGGCAGTTACCCTCGTCGAGGCCGAGGCCCGGGTCCTGCCGCACCTTGCCCCGCGGACCCGCATGGCGGTGATGGACGCCTTCCGCTCCGCCGGGGTCACGTTGCGCACCGGCAGCCCGGTCGGTGAGGTCAGGGCCGATCACGTTCGCCTCGCGGATGGAACCACCCTCCCCTCGGACTTCACGGCCGGCGCCGCCGGCGCGCGCCCGCAGGCCTGGCTCGCCGGGACCGGGCTCGCCCTCGTGGATGGCTTCGTGACCGTCGGCCCGGAGCTCGCCTCCCCGACCGATCCCGACATCTTCGCCGTGGGCGACATTGCCCACCTGTCCCATGCGCCTCGCCCGAAGGCAGGGGTCTATGCCGTGCGCGAGGCCCCGATCCTGTTCCACAACCTCCGGGCCCGCCTGACCGGCGCGCCACGGCGATCCTACCACCCGCAGAAGGACTACCTGAAACTCATCTCTCTCGGCGAGAAACGTGCCGTGGCAGACCGGCTGGGCCTGCGCGTTTCGGGGGCGTGGGTCTGGCGCTGGAAAGACGACATCGACCGGCGCTTCATGGCGAAGTTCTCGCGGCTGGAACCGATGGCCCGGCCGAAGCTACCGCCCCTCGTCGCCCGGGGCGTCCGAGACGAGATCTCGGGCCAGCCGATGTGCGGCGGCTGCGCGGCGAAGGTCGGGCGCGAGCCCCTGAAGGTCGCGCTGGCCGACCTGACCGCTCTCGCACGCGCGGATATCCTCACGGGGCCGGGCGGCGATGCCGCGATCCTTGCCTTCGGCGCGGCGCGGCAGGTGCTCACCACCGACACGCTGCGTGCGTTCACCGAAGATCCCGTGACCCTCGCCCGGATCGCCGCCGTGCACGCGATGGGCGACGTCTGGGCGATGGGCGCCAGACCGCAGGCCGCGCTGGCACTGGTGACGCTCCCGCCCATGTCCGCACCCCTTCAGGCCGCCACCCTGCGTGAGATCATGGCCGCGGCGGCAGAGGTCTTCGCGGCGGAAGGCGCGGCCATCGTGGGCGGTCACTCCGCTCTGGGGGGCGAGCTTGCGATTGGCTTCACCGTTACCGGCACCGACCCCGTGCTGCCACAGGGGCAAGTAGGCGGGCTGCCCGGTGACGCCCTGATCCTGACCAAACCCCTGGGCACTGGCGTGATCCTCGCCGCAGAGATGATGATGAAGGCGCCAGGAACCGCCGTGGTGGCTGCACTCGCCAGCATGGCCCGGCCGCAAGGGGCTGCTTCGCGCCTCCTCGCTCCGCGCGCCCACGCGATGACCGACGTCACGGGCTTCGGCCTCGCCGGACACCTCTTCGGCCTTTGTGAAGCCTCCGGCGTCGCTGCCCGGCTCGACCTCTCTGCCCTGCCCGTTCTCACCGCCGCCGAGGCACTCATCGACCGAGGTCTGCGCTCGACACTTCACGACTCCAATACCGGGCTGCGGGCGCGCTGCGACCTGCCGGCGACACCGCGCGCCGAACTGGTGTTCGATCCGCAGACCGCGGGCGGCCTGCTCGCGGCCGTCCCCGCGGCGGAGGCCCCCGGTCTCCTCGAGGCGCTGCGAAACGAAGGCTACGACGCGGCGCGGATCGGCACGATCGTGGCCGGTCCGCCGGGTATCACGGCAGGCTGACGCCCCGCGTCGCCACCACGTCGGCTTCCTCCAGCACCGCTGCGGCCAGCGCGCCGATCGCATCCGGCGCAAGCGACCCAGCCGGGACCACCCGCTCCGCTACAGGCGTCCGCGACGCGCGGCTGCGGGCATAACGCGGGTCGTAGTGCTGCTCCATCAGTTCCGTCGCCAACGCCTCGTGCGCGCCCGCCTCGAACAACCGCACCCACTCATCCACGACATCGCGGGCATGGTACGGCCGGAGCGCGGCGAGCACGCCCTCGAAGGTCGCCGTGTCCGCAATCACATCGGCATAGGCCCGCGCGAGATAGGCCGCCCGTTCGGCCCGGGAGGCCTCGATCACCACACGGGGGGCCTGCCGCATCGCCGCCCAGAGCTTCGGCGGCACGATCCGGTCGCCGATCTTGGAACTCTCGGCCTCGACGATCACCGGTCGGGCGGGGTCGAGGCCCTCGAGGATCCCGCACAGCCGGCTTTCGAACAGCTTCTGCCCCGGCTGCCCGCCCGCGCGCGCCCCGAACAGCGACCCGCGGTGGTTCGCCAGCCCCTCGAGGTCGATCACCTGTGCGCCACGCTTCGCCATCTCCGCCAGAACCTCGGTCTTGGCCGTGCCGGTGTTGCCGTCGAGGACCACGACCGGGCTCCGCACCGGCGTCTCGTAGAGCGCCTTGTAGACCAGCGCCCGATAACTGCGGTAGCCGCCCGCCACGGTTTCGACCCGCCAGCCGACCTGCGCAAGGATCAGGGCAAGCGACCCCGACCGCTGCCCGCCCCGCCAGCAGTAGACTAGCGGGCGATAGCCCGGCCCCTTGTCCGCGAGATACCCCTCCAGGTGTCGCGCCGCGTTCCGCGCGACCAGCGCCGCACCGACGCGGCGGGCGAGGAACCGGCTCTCCTGCACATAGATCGTGCCGACGCGCGCCCGTTCGGCATCGTCGAGAACCGGCAGGTTCACCGCACCCGGCACATGGTCCTCGGCGAATTCGGCAGGACTGCGCACGTCGATGATCTCGTCGAACGGCAAACGGGACGGTTCGGAAAGTGCGGTCAGGGTAAGGGCCATGCGCCGGTCATATCCCGCCTGCGAAGGCCCCGGAAGGGGGCGTGACGGCGCCGCCTGTCTGGGGCAGGATCGGCACGAAAAACGAGGACCCGATGGATACCTACTTCAGCGAAGACCACCGCCTGCACTTCCCGCAGGCAGAGCTTTCCGGCGGCCAGTTCGTCACCCCCTACGAACGTCCCTCCCGCGTCGAATACGTCCTGAACCACCTGCGTGATCGTGGCATCGGCGCTGTCCGCGCGCCCGAGCCTGTGGACATGGGCCCGGTGCGCGCGCTCTGTGACCCCGGCTTCCTCGCCTTCCTCGAAACCGCTTGGGACGACTGGAAGGCCGCCGGGATGGCCGGCGAGATTATCTGCGCTGGCATGCCGACGCGGCACATGCGCACCGACCACATCCCGCGCAACATCGACGGCAAGGTCGGCTACTATTGCCACGCCTCCGAGACGGCGATTACCCGGGGCACATGGGCAGCCGCTCTCTCCTCGATGGCGTCGGCGCAATCAGCCTTCCGCGCCGTGAATGCCGGCGCCCGGGCCGCCTTCGCGCTCTGCCGTCCGCCCGGCCACCACGCCACCGCCGACCAGTACGGCGGCTATTGCTTCCTCAACAATGCCGCCGTCGTGGCGCAGATGGCACGCGATGCCGGTGCGGCGCGCGTGGGCATCCTCGACATCGACTTCCACCACGGCAACGGTACGCAGACAATCTTCTACGACCGCGCCGACGTGGTCTTCGCCTCGCTCCACGGCGATCCGTTGGACGCCTATCCCTACTTCCTCGGCCACGCCGACGAGACCGGCACGGGCGCCGGCGAAGGCGCCAATCACAACTACCCCATGCCCGCCGGCACCGCCTTCGACCGATGGTCCGAGGCGCTCGACGACGCCATCGCCCGGCTGATGGCCGCCGGGATCGAGGCCCTCGTCGTCTCGCTCGGGGTCGATGCCTACAAGGAAGACCCGATCAGCTTCTTCCGTCTCGACAGCCCCGACTTCACCGAGGCAGGCCGCCGCATCGGCCGCCTGGGCCTGCCCACGGTGTTCTGCATGGAGGGCGGCTATGCCATCGAGGCCGTCGGGATCAACACCGTGAACGTGCTGGAGGGGTTCGAGGATGCGTGAGGTCACCTTCGCCGCCACCCAGTTCGCCTGCAGCTGGGACCTGACCGCGAACGCCGATACCGCCGAGCGGCTCGTCCGCGCCGCAGCGGCGCAGGGCGCGAACGTGATCCTGATCCAGGAGCTTTTCGCGACACCCTACTTCTGCATCACCGAAGACCCCGCCCACCTCGCCCTCGCGGCACCCTTTGAGGGCCACCCCCTCGTCGCCCGCTTCGCGGCGCTGGCGCGGGACCTCGGCGTCGTCCTTCCGGTCAGTCTCTTCGAGCGCGCGGGCGAGACGCACTTCAACTCGGTCGCCATGGTCGACGCCAACGGGGCGATCCTCGGCCTCTACCGCAAGAGCCATATCCCCCAGGGTCCGGGCTACGAGGAGAAGTACTACTTCTCGCCCGGCGACACCGGCTTTCGCGTCTGGGACACCGCCTTCGGCCGCATCGGCGTCGGCATCTGCTGGGACCAATGGTTCCCCGAGGCCGCCCGCGCCATGGCGCTGATGGGGGCCGAGGCGATCCTCTACCCCACCGCCATCGGGTCTGAACCGCCCGCGCCGGGCTACGACAGCCAGCCGCACTGGGAGACCGTCATGCGCGGCCACGCCGCCGCGAACATCCTCCCCGTCGTCGCCTCCAATCGCATCGGCACCGAGGTCCAGGAGAACCGCGAGGTGACGTTCTACGGCTCTTCCTTCATCGCCGGGCCGACAGGCGACGTGCTGGCCAAGGCCCCGCGCGACGCGGAAACCGTCCTGACCGCAACCATCGACCTCGACGCGGCCCGCGACCTGCGCCGCTCCTGGGGCGTGTTCCGCGACCGCCGCCCCGACCTCTACACTGCAACCAGATCCCTCTCCGGGCGCTGATCCCGGCTTCTTCCGACCCCAAATATCCCGGGGGGTGCGGGGGGCTGGCCCCCCGCATGGGTCGGCCCGCCGCAAGGCGGGCCGAAATCCCTCACTTCTGCAGCTCGGTCCAGATCGCGGTGTAGAGCGCCTGCGCCTCGGGCGAACAGGTCGGCGAGAACCGCCCCGCGCTCGCCAGCTCAGCCGGCACCACGATTTCCGGGGCGTCCTTCATGTCCTCGGGCATGAACGGGTCCGACCCGGAGATGCCGTTGGCATAGCGCGCGAAGGCCGAGATCATCGCGGCGTTCTCAGGCTCCATCACGAAGTTCAGGAACAGCTTGGCATTCTCGACGTTCTGCGCATCGGTGAGGATACCGGCCGAGTCCATCCAGATCGGGTAGCCTTCCTTCGGATAGCCGTAGACCACATCGGGGTTCTGCAGCCGAGCCCGCATCGTCGAGCCGTTCCAGTTGACCGAGGCCGCAACGTCGTTGTTGGCGAGCTTCTCGGTCATTCCGTAGTCCATCGACATCCAGTGCTGCTTCGCCTCGGTCAGGATGTCGCGGGTCTTGCGCAGCACATCGCGGTCGGTCGTGCAGGCCTCGCCACCGGCATACATGATCGCGATCGGCAGCACGTCCGACATCTCGGGCACGACGTTGATCTTGCCCTTCAGTTCGTCCGGCGGGTTCAGCCAGATGTCCGAGGTATTGGGATCGCCGGAATAGACCGACGTGTTCACCGCGATGCCGGTCGTGCCCCACTGCCACGGGATCGTATGGCGGCGGCCGGGATCCCACTCGACGTTCATCCACTCCGGCGCGATGTTGCCGTGGTTGGAGAACTCCGCCGGGTCGAGCTCCATCAGGAGGCCCTTCTCGACATAGATCTGCACGTAGGTGTTCGTCGGCACCACGATGTCGAAGCCGTGCCCGCCGGCCTCGATCTTGGCAAGAGCGGTGTCGTTGCTGTCGTAGTCCGTCACCGTGACCTTGACGTCATATTCCTTCGAGAACTTCTCGATCAGCTCGGGATTGGTGTAGTTGCCCCAGTTGAAGATGTTCAGCTCGCCCGCCGCCTGCGCGAGCGGTGCGCTCGCCAGCGTCAGCGCCGTGGCCATCAGGATCTTCTTCATGTCGGTCTCCTTGTTGGTCTTTCGTTGGTGTTCTGCGGTTCAGGTCCGCTTTCGGCTGAGAAGGAAGAATGCGGTCAGCAGCAGGACCGTCAGGCCAAGCAGCGCCGTCGAGATCGCGTTGACCTCCGGCGTGATCGCCCGGCGCATCTGGCCCAGCATGTAGGTCGGCAGGGTATCCTGCCCGGCCGATTTCACAAACTCGGTAATCACCACGTCGTCGAGCGAGATCACGAACGACAGCATCGCGCCCGCCGCGATGCCCGGTGCCATCAACGGCAGCGTCACCCGCCGGAACGTAAGCCAGGGCGTGGCGTAGAGGTCGGCGGCTGCCGTCTCGAGCGTGGTATCCATGCCTTCCAGCCGCGCGCGGATCGGCAGGTAGGCAAACGGAATGCAGAAGGCCGAATGCGCCAGGATCAGGTAGCCGAGCCCGGTATAGCCCGTCGCCACCTTCACCGAAGCGAACACGATCAGGAGCGCCACGGCCGTCACGATCTCGGGCACCATCAGGGGCTGATTGATCATCACGTAGATGAAGGTCTGCCCCTTGAAACTGCCCCGCCGCGTGGTGCCAAGCGCGGCCATCGTGGCAAGCGTCGTGGCGATGAACGCGGCCGAGACGGCGATGACCAGCGACCGCACCGTCGCCTCCTGAACCGCCCTGTTGTTCCAGGCCACCTCGTACCAGCGCAGCGAGAAACCGCCCCAGACGGCGATCGAGTTGGCGTCGTTGAAGGAGTATCCCACCAGTGTCACGATCGGCGCATAGAGCGCGATGAAGACCGCCACAGCGATCGTCGCGAAGCCCGGCAGAGTGGTGACGGAAAAGCCCCTAACCATGCGGCCCGTCCCGGTTCGCCGCCCGGACATAGATCAGGAGAGCCGCCATCACGATGAACAGCAGAACCATCGACAGCGCCGCGCCCAGCGGCCAGTTCCGCCCCTGTCCGAACTGAAGCTCGATGAAGTTGCCGATCATCATGTTACGGCCGCCACCCAGTATTCGCGGGGTGACGTAGGCCCCGAGCGACGGCACGAAGACCAGGATCGATCCCGCCACCACGCCCGGCTTGACGATGGGGAGGATAATCCTTCGCAAGAGCGTCATCCGCGATGCGTAGAGGTCATAGCCCGCCTCCAGCAGCCGCATGTCGAACCGGTCGATCGCGGCGAACAGCGGCAGCACCATGAGGGGAAGATAGACATAGGCCATGCCGATCAGCACGGCGGTGTCGGTGTAGAGGATCTGGATCGGCTCCGTGATCAGCCCCGCCCAGATCAGGAGCGAATTCAGGATGCCCTCGTTGCGGATCAACTCGTTGATCGCGAAGGTGCGGATCAGCAGGTTCGTCCAGAACGGGATTGTGATCAGGAAAAGCCACATCGCCCGCGCCTTTGGCGACCGGGTGGCGATGAACCAGGCGGTCGGAAAGCCAAGCGCGAAAGTGATCGCCGTCGTCATCAGCGACAGCTTCACCGAACGCCAGAAGATCGTCAGGTGCGCGTCGGCCAGCGTCACCGTGTCGTCGAAGATGTCGCGCTGGAAGAAGACCTGGAACCAGCCCTGGATCGAGAACTTCCATTCGACGTTGCCGTACTGTCCCGCCGTGAGGAACGAATAGAGCGCCATCACCAGAAGCGGCCCGGCTGCCGCAATGGTCAGGACAAAGAGCGCAGGCGAAGACAGAAGCCAGCCGTTGCGGGCAACCTGCCGCGCCCTCGCCTGTTCTGTCTCGATCCCCACCGCCTAGCCCTCCAGAAGCTGTACCGCGCCATCCGCGAAGTGCAGCCCGACCCGTGCGCCCGCAGTGAGGCCAACATCGCCCGAAGGCGGTGACTGCAACCGCGCGACAACCTCCGTCCCGTCGACGAGGTGCAGGTGGCAATGCGTATCGGTGCCGAAATAGACCGTGTCGGCCACCGTCGCGCTGAGGCTTCCCGGCGCGTCCGGCGCCACGACCCGGACCTGTTCGGGCCGCACCGCGAGGGTCACGCTTGCCCCAGGCGCGCGGCCATCGCGGACCTGCTCGGCAACCTCGACCCGCTCTCCCGTGCCCAGCACGACCGCAGTGCCCTCCATGCGACCCACGAGGAAGTTCGTCTCGCCGATGAAGTCCGCGACGAAGCGGTTGACCGGGTGATTGTAGATCTCGCGCGGATCGCCGACCTGCAGGAGTTGTCCCGTGCTCATCACCCCGATCCGGTCGGACATGGTAAGCGCTTCTTCCTGGTCATGCGTCACGAAGACGAAGGTGATCCCGGTCTCGTGCTGCAACCGCTTGAGTTCGCTCTGCATCTCCTTGCGCAGCTTGAGATCGAGCGCCGAGAGCGGCTCGTCCAGAAGCAGCACTTCCGGTGCCGGCGCCAGCGCACGCGCCAGCGCAACCCGCTGCTGCTGGCCGCCCGAAAGCTGCTGCGGCTTTCGGCCTGCCATGGCATCCATCTTCACCAGCGCCAGCATCCGCTCGACCGTCGCCCGAACCTCCGTCGCAGGCCGGCCCAGCATCTCGAGCCCGAAGCCGATATTCTGGGCAACGGTCAGGTGCGGAAACAGCGCGTAGGACTGGAACACCGTGTTGACCGGCCTGCGGTTCGGCGGCTCGGCCGTGATGTCGCGCCCCGACAGAAGGATCGTGCCGGAGGTTGGCGTCTCGAAGCCCGCGATGCAGCGCAAGAGCGTGGTCTTGCCGCAGCCGGAGGGGCCGAGAAGGGTGAAGAACTCGCCCTTGCGGATCGCGACTGAAACATCGTCCAGCGCCCGAACGGCGCTCTCGCCCGACCCGAAGGCCTTCACGACGTTCCGGGCCTCTACGGCCACCCCTTCGCTCACTCGATCATCCCTGTTGTCCCGTTTTGATCAGATTGCGCCGCTGGCCGTCGGTTTGGCAACCCTGTCGATGCGGACGGGCGGTCGGCGATGGAACCACGGGGCCTCCTGCTCGATTTCGCGGCAAAGTGCGATCAGGTCCTCGTCGGCGCCGAACCGGGCCGCGATCTGCACACCGACCGGCAGCCCCTCGGGGGTCCAGTGCAGCGGAAGCGATGCCGCAGGCTGGCCGCTGGCGTTGAAGGGCGCGCAGAAGGGCGAGTAGTCGAACACCATGCCCGGCCCCATGCGGAAGTGCTCGTAGTCCTGCACCGCATGCGAGAACCGGCCCACCTCCGCCGGCGGCTCGGCCAGCGTGGGAGAGACGAGGACTTCGTAGCCCTCGAGGAACGCCGCCATCTGACGGCCGTAGGCGTGGACCTTTCCAACTGACGCCAGGTAGTCGGCCCCGCTGATCCCCTCGGCATAGGCTATCGCGCTTCGCGTCACCGGCTCCACGTCGTCCTCGTGTAGCGCACGGCCCAACTCGGCAAGATCGGACCGGACCGAAAGCGCGGTGCCGCAGGCCACGATCCGCGTCCAGGCCCGCATCATGCCGATATGGTCTGCCGCCTCAGGCCGCGCCTCCTCGACCTCGTGGCCCAACGCCGCGAGCAGGCGCCCCGTCTCCTCTGCGGCGGCGCGACACTCCGGGTGGACCGGGCGACCGTCGAAGGTCGTGGTGCAGAGTGCCACGCGCATCCGGAGGGGTGGCCGCGCAATGGCGGCGAAGTATCCCTCCGCAAGCGGCGGCGCCCAGTAGGGCGCGCCGAGGTCGGCACCCGCGCAGGCATCCATAAGGCGCGCGGCATCCCGCACCGACCGGGTGAGGAACCCGTCGATCGCCATGCCCGCCCATCCCTCTCCCGCATAGGGCCCGTCGGGAAAGCGCCCGCGCGTGGCCTTGAACCCGAAAAGCCCGCAGGACGAGGCCGGGATGCGCACCGAGCCGCCGCCATCCGATCCGTGCGCCGCAGGCACGATCCCGGCCGCCACGGCGGCGCCGGCGCCCCCGGACGATCCGCCCGAGGTATGGCGCAGATTCCACGGGTTGCGGGTCGGCCCGCCATAGACCGCCGCTTCCGTCGCCGGCCCGATCCCGCCCTCGGGTGAGGTGGTCCGGCCAAATGTCACAAGGCCCGCCGCGCGGATACGCTCGAAGATCGCGCTGTCGCGGTCGTAGGTCGAGTTCAACGCCATCCGCGAGCCGCAATGCGACGGGAAATCCACCGCCTCGCACCCGAGGTCCTTGATGAGAAACGGCACGCCCTTGAACGGCCCGTCCGGCAGGCCCTGCGCGATGGCACGCCGCGCGATCTCCTCGCGCATCAGCACAACGGCATTGAGCGCCGGATTGAGCGCCTCCACGCGGTCGAGTGCGGCATCCAGCAACTCGCCCGCCGTCACCGCACCATCCTCGACAAGCGCGGCAAGCCCCGTCGCGTCGTAGTCCTCGTAGCCGATCATCGGCCCATCTCCCCTGCGCCACCGCGCCCCTGATCGTCTCGCTGCTTCCGCCTTCCCGGGGTCACCGAAGGGCCGCCGGCCTCCGTCGGGCTCAGGTGGTCACGTCGGGCGCGGCGCGCCCGGTGAAAGCGGAAATACCCGCGATCACGTCCGCCGCCCGCGCCACCCCTGCCAACGCCTCGGCCGCGTCGAGGCCAAGCCGCCCGGGGTTCTCCTCGAGCCGTTCCAGGTAGACCCGAAGGGTCGCCCCCACCGTTCCGGTTCCCGAGAGCCGGTAGACGATCCGCCCGCCACCCTCGAGCCCGATCCGGATGCCTTGCCGCTCGGATCGCGAGCCGTCCACCGGATCGTCATAGGCGAACTCGTCCGCGCTGGTGATCCGAAGGCCAGCCGCCTCCGTGCCCGGCAGTGAAGGAAGCTTGCCCCGCAGGATACCGATCATCTCCTCGGCACGTCCGGCATCCACCGCCTCGTAATCGTGGCGCGAATAGTAGTTGCGCCCGAACTCCCGCCAGTGCGCCTCCATGATGTCGGCGACCGATTGCTTGCGCACCGCGAGGATGTTGAGCCAGAGCAGGACCGCCCAGAGCCCGTCCTTCTCGCGAACGTGGTCACTGCCGGTGCCGGCGCTTTCCTCGCCGCACAGCGTCGCGCGCCCGGCATCCAGAAGATTGCCGAAGAACTTCCACCCCGTCGGCGTCTCGTAGGACCCGATCCCGAGTTTCGCCGCCACCCGGTCCACCGCACCCGAGGTCGGCATCGACCGCGCTACCCCCTTGAGGCCGCCCGCGTAGCCCTGCGCAAGATGCGCGTTCGCCGCCAGCACCGCGAGGCTGTCCGACGGCGTGACGTAGGCACCCCGGCCCACGATCATGTTGCGGTCGCCGTCACCATCCGAGGCCGCTCCGAAGTCCGGCGCGTCAGGGCCCATCATCAGGTCGATCAGGTCCTTGGCCCAGACCGGATTGGGGTCGGGATGCCCGCCGCCAAAATCCGAAAGCGGCACCGCGTTCACCACCGTCCCTGCCGGCGCGCCCAATGCCCCCTCCAGGATCGCTGCCGCGTAGGGCCCGGTCACAGCATGCATCGCGTCGAAACGCATGGTGAAGCCACCCGCGAACAGCGCGCGGATTGCCGCGAAGTCGAACAGGCGCTCCATCAGGTCGCGGTAGTCGGCCACCGGGTCGATCACCTCGACCTCCATCTCGCCAAGCCGCGTTGTCCCGATCCGCCCGAGCTCGACATCCTGCGCCTCGAGGACGCGATAGGACGACAGCGTCTTCGTCGCCGCGAAGATCGCATCCGTCACGGCCTCGGGGGCGGGTCCGCCGTTCGACGTGTTGAACTTCACGCCGAAGTCCTCCTCCGGACCGCCGGGATTGTGGCTTGCCGACATGATGATCCCGCCATCGGTCCCCCGCTTCCGGATCACGTTCGACGCTGCCGGGGTGGACAGAAGCGCGTTCCGGCCGACGATCACCTTGCGCGCACCCGAGGCCGCCGCCATCCGCAGGATCACCTGCGCCGCGCGGTCGTTGAAGTACCGCCCGTCGCCGCCCAGAACCAGCGTCTTGCCCTCGACGCCACCGATCCCGGCCCAGATCGCCTCCACGAAATTCTCGAGGTAGTGCCGCCCCATGAAGACATGCGTCTTCTTGCGCAGCCCCGAAGTGCCCGGCTTCTGGCCCTCGATCGGGGTCGTCTCGACCGTCAGGATCGTCATGCGTCTGTTCCTCCCTGCGCCCGTCCGCAGCTTTCCATGATCCGCGCCGCGGCGGCAAGCCGCGGGTCGGCGGCGATCTCTACGGCGGTCGCGGGCAGGCGCCTGCGCCAGTTGGGGTGCTCGTGGATCGTGCCGGGCAGGTTCGCCTGCTCCTCGAGGCCGAGAATATCCTCGGCCTGCAACGCGACGAGGCGTGCGGAGGAGCGTCCGACGAACCCGTGCAAGGCGTCGACATCGCCCACCGCGCCGCCGATCGCGGCATCCATCGCCCCCACCTCGAAGGCGCGGGCCTGCCTTTCGGCCACCGGGTCGGCCGACCGGCCGAGCCGCGCCCGCCAGTCGATGTCGCGCCCCTCGCGCCAGCCCTTCCAGGTCGGCAGGTCATGGGTCGAGAACGAGGCAAGCACCTCGGAATCCCAGTGCCGGCTGTTCTTGAACCCGTGCGTGCCCCAGTCGCGCTCGAACATCGCCACGCGGCAGCCCAGCACGCCGCTTGCCGCCAGCGCGCCCTGCAACCCGTCGGGGATGTTGCCGAGGTCCTCGCCCACGACGCTCGCGCCCGCGCGGGCAGCCTCGATCCGCACCACGGCCAGCATCGCCTCCCGTGGCATCGCGACATAAAGGCCGGGCAGGCCCTCCGGCACCCAGAACGCGCGCTCGAAGCCGAGGATATGGTCGATCCGCAGGAGCCCCGCGAACCGGACCTGCGCCCGGATCGTCTCGGCCAATCCCGCAAAGCCCTCCGCCGCAAGCGCACGCGGGCTGAACGGCGCCACGCCCCAGGTCTGGCCCTGAGGCGAAAAGGCATCCGGTGGTGCGCCAAGCGAAACGCCCGGCGCGAACAGCGCCCGCTCCGCCCAGGTTTCGGCTCCGTAAGGATGCGTGCCCACCGCGAGATCAAGGTAGAGGCCGAGCGCCATGCCCGCCCGCTGCGCCGCCTCGCGCGCGGACGAAAGCCCGGCCTCCGCCTTCCATTGCAGCCAGACATGGAATGCCACCCGTTCCGGCTGCGCCGCCGCAAAGGCGCGGACCGCAGCACTTTCCGGGTCGCGGAGGTCCTCGGGCCATTCGTGCCAGTAGGGGCCATGGCGATCCGCAAGTGCCTGATGCGTGGCAAAGGTTTCGACCGCCGCTCCCTGCCCTGCCCGCCATGCCGCGAAGACTTCGCCCGGCCCGGCGGCATAGGCGGCCTCCAGCGCCGCGCGCTTGGCCGCCAGCGCGGCGGGGTAGTCCACCAGCCCGCCCGCGTCCTGAGGTGCTTCTCCCGCGTCCACATGCACGACAGAGAACCTGCGCCGGTGCGAGGGCGCATAGGGGCTGAAGTTCTGCGGGTCGCCCGGAAACCCCGCGTGGACCGGGTTGATCCCGACGAACGCCGCCCCGGCCCGACCCAGCGCCGTAGCCCAGCGTGCAAGGTCGCCATATGTGCCGATGCCGCCGCCGCCCTCCGGAGGAAGGCCGTAGAGCGGCAGCGTCACGCCCCATGCGCGTGGCGGCGGGTCGAGGCGCGGCGGCGCGGCGAGAAGCCATGTGATCGTCCCGCCAACCTCCAGCCGGTGCCGCCCCATCGGAAGCGGAGGCAAGCGGATCGTGCCTCCCTCGACCGGCCCACCCACGGCACCCCCGTCCTCGTAGACGACCGACCACTCGGTCGACCCGTGCCTTGGCCAGAGGTGCGGGGTATCGCCCGCCGTGACGACCAGCCATTCGGGCAAGGCGCGCGCCTCCCGCTCGGCCCTGAGCGCGCACAGCGCCTCCTCGGCCCCGCCGCCGGCATCGATCCCCAGCGCCCCCAGTGCCGCGACCATGCTTTCGGGCGGCGCCTCGCGCCAGACGCCCGTCTGGTCCGAGAAACCGGGCATCAGCCCCGCCTCCAGCGCAAGGTCCAGCAGCGCCCTGCTCACGTCGCCCGTTCCTGAACCAGCACCACGACCGACTGCTCCCCTACCCTGATCCGCGTTGCAGGCGGCTCCTGCCGCCCCGGTTCGGCACTGTCGAGCACAAGCTTCCACAGGTGCCCGCGCGCCGGCCCCGGCAGGACCACCTCGATCTCGCCCCCCGCATTGAACATCGTCAGGATCGTGTCCTCGCGTTGGGCGTGGGCTGGAGTGCCGGACGCCATGCGCAGCTCGGCGCAGAGGATTTGCAGGTCAGGATCGTGCCAGTCGTGCGGCTCCATCGGGCGTCCCGTCGGGTGGAGCCAGACAAGGTCGGGCTCGCCGTCGCCGATCCGCTCGCGGGCATGGAGAAACCGCTTCTGGCGCAGGATCGGATGTGCCTTGCGGAAGGCGATCAGCCGCGCGGTGAAGTCGATCAGCGCCTCGTCCGCCGCCTCCCAGTCGAGCCACGATGTCTCGTTGTCCTGCGCGTAGGCGTTGTTGTTGCCGCCCTGCGTGCGCCCCATCTCGTCGCCCGCCAGCAGCATGGGTGTCCCCTGCGAGAGAAACAGCGTGGCCAGCATCGCCCGCTTGCGGCGGTCGCGCGCCGCGCGGATCCCGGGGTCATCGGTCGGCCCCTCGACGCCGAGGTTGTCCGACAGGTTGTGGTTGTGGCCGTCGCGGTTGTCCTCGCCGTTGGCCTCGTTGTGCTTCATGCCGTAGGACACCACGTCGTGAAGCGTGAAGCCGTCATGGGCCGCCACGAAGTTGACCGAAGCCGTCGCGTGGCGCCCCGCCCTGTCGAAAAGCGCCGCCGATCCGGTGATGCGTCCGGCAAGGTCGGCCGCCGCCCGCGCATCCCCGCGCCAGAACGACCGCACCCCGTCGCGGTAGCGGTCGTTCCATTCCAGGAACGGGGGTGGAAACGCGCCGAGCTGGTAACCGCCCGGGCCGATGTCCCAGGGCTCCGCGATCAGCTTGACGCGCGACAGGACCGGATCGGCCCGCAGCGCCGCCATGAACGGCGCGTTGGCATCGAACCCCGACGCGCGCCGCGCCAGCGTCGAGGCGAGGTCGAAGCGGAACCCGTCCACGCCCACATCGGTTGCCCAGTAGCGCAGGCTGTCGAGCGCCATCCGCATCACCGCCGGATGTTCGAGGTTCAGCGTGTTGCCGGTGCCGGTGTCGTTGACATGCCGCCGCCCGCCCTCGGCCAACCTGTAGTAGCTGGCGTTGTCGAGGCCGCGGAACGACAGCGTCGGGCCCAGTTCGTCGCCCTCGACGGGCCGGTCGAGCCCCCGAGGGGTTGAGGAAGCCCTGCGTCGTGGATGCCGGATTCCTCGGCCCCCTGCTCGCTGCCGGCCTGCTGGTGCTGCTCGCGAGCGGGGTGTGGGTGGCGG
>CAZOHN010000067.1:0-15942 GCA_964579325.1 uncultured Rhodobacterales bacterium | reverse complement strand
TGAAGCGCGCGATGTATGGGCGAGCCGGCCCGAACTTGCTCAGGGCCCGAATGCTCCCTCTGCACCACACAAATTGAGGATGACCCCATTTAAGGGCTACGCGACACCTGCCGCGAGGCCTCGAGCAATGCCCGGAAGCGGCGTTCACCGGACAGCGGGGCAAGGTCCTCGTCGCGCAACATCCAGAGGGCCAGGCGCCTGCGAACCACTGGCGGCGCCGAAAACGCGCTTTCAAGCTCGCCGAGCGCCTCGGTCCTCCGTCCGATCATCACCCAGGTCCGCGCGACATTGTAATGGACGAGGCGCTGTCCTCTTCCAAGCACCAGCGACGACGATGCCCATTCCACGGCCTCGTCTCTTCGGCCCAGATCCGCGAGGACCGCCGAGCCGAAGGCCAGCGCATCTGCGTTCTCGGGATGCGCCTCGATCTCGGCCTCGAGCCGCTCCAGGCACCGTCCCAGGGCGCGCACCGCATCCTCTCCCCGCTTCAGGGCCTGCAATTCCTCCGCCAGGAGTCCGACGGAGCGATAGTCATTGAGCCGAAGGGCCGCCGCCCTCTCGAACAGCGCCGCGGCCTCCTCCCGACGACCCTGCAGGCGGCGGTTGCGGCCCTCGAAGAAGCACGCCTCGAAGAGCATCGGATTGAGCGAGATCGCGGTGGTCAGCGCAGCGTCGGCCTCCGCATAGCGACCCGCAGCGTAGAAGGAGAGACCGAGTCCTGCATGCGCGTCGGCGAGAAGCGGGTCGAGATCAAGTGCCGCCATCGAGCGGGCGAGCGGTCGAGATGGCGGAACGCTTTCGTCGACCGCACCGCTCATCGACAGGTGGGATTCGCAGATCGCGAGTTGAGCAAGCGCGCGGACGAACGCCGGATCATGGTCGATGGCCCGCAGATAGAGGACTCGCGCGAGGTCCAGGCTGCGCCCGTCATGCCCCCGGACGTGATAGGAGCGTGCCCGCATGTAGCACTGGTAGGCGGCAAGGTCGCTGGTGCCGCCGCGATTGTCATGGTGCACGGGCGGCTCCGCGCAGCGCCCCCGCAGTCGTACCGACTCGCGTGGTTCCGGCGCATCGGACGGGGCTCCGCCGTACCGCCCGTCCCCGATCTGCCGGCCAACTTCGATCTCGTTCGGGGATGCGTGCATTCGCGGCGGGCTGCCGTCGCGTGGCGCGGACCCCGCGGCGACGCGATCTGAACCCGAGTCGTCGGTCTTCGCGAAGGGCATGACTGCGGGAGACCTGCTCGACCTCGCCGCGGCGGGCTTCGGGTTCGTCCGTACCGCTTCGGCGCCTTTCGACTGCAGCATGTGGTAGAGTTGCACCGTCGCGTCTTCGGGGCGCGCTTCGAGTTCGGCCGCGAGCCGGTCCCGCAGAGACTGGAAGAGATCCAGGGCGCGCCCCCGCTCGCCCCGTGCTGCGTGGCGCCGCATGAGCAGGCGTACCGCCTCCTCGCTGAATGGTTCGACGGCGAGGAGCTGATGCGCAGCGGCCGTTGCGGCCTCTTCGTGTCCGCGCCGCTCCGCGTGCTTCATCGCGGACGCCGCCAGCCGGACAAGCGCATTCTCGATCCGCGACCGCTCGATCCGCAACCAGTCCGACAGTCCAGGCCCGTCGAGCCTCAATCCATCGAGAAGCGCGCCGCGCCACGACATCAGCGCCCGTTCCGCCGCCGCGTCGGTGTCCGCCGTCAAAACGGCACAGGCGTCCACGTCAACCCAGGGCGCAAGGGCGACGCAACTCCGGTCTACCAGCAGTGCCCCATCGGCCACGGGCGCGAGCGTCCGCCTGATCCGCAGCAGCGCATGTTTGAGGCTGTCCCGGGCGCGCGCCTCCGGGCTCTCGGGCCAGAGCAGCCCGGCAAGGCGTCCGCGTGACATCTTCCGCCCCGTCGCCAGCGCGACGACGGCCAGCAGCGCCATGTCCTTGCGGCCCTTCAACACGACCAGACGCTCGCCCGAGCGGATCTCGGGCGGGCCGAGCAGGTCTATTCGCAGTCGTGGCTGTACTTGAGTCGCAGACATGGTCGCAAATCCGTCCACCGCCGACGGGCGGGACTCAGCGATTCACGCATTTTTCCCGATTCCTGTCACGTCGGGAATCCACTACCTGAGCGAGATTTGTCTTCACTGCCAACCCGCCGGCTCGCCCGTCCCAGGGCCGGCGCCTTTCGCAAGAGGCCATGTTCGATGGGTATCGAAGATCCGTTTCTCGTCTTCATCAGGTGGATTATCGACAGTCTGTCCCCGCCAAGGCCCGACCGCAAACGAAGACGCGACGTCTTGGCGGACGATGCCCGGAAGGGCGGGCGCAGGTAATGTGCCGCAACCGGATGACCGGGGCATCAACGACAGAGCCGGACCGCGAGCGACTTCTGCATCTGCAAGCGGTGATTCTATGCAGCGCCTGGCAGGGTACGCGGAACGTGGGATCGTCGATTGCGCATTCAGTCTGGAGAGATTTTCAATGAGACGGCATTTCCGATTGACCAAGGCGTTGCTGATTGCCGCCACTGTTCCGCTTTCGGCGGAAGCTCAGACGTTCACCTGCCCTGCTGCCGCTCCGGCGGGCTTCGCATGCGGCAATTCCGAGTTCCAGAACTGCGGCATCGACATCCCGGATTCGTCCGGTACGCTCGTGCCGCGCCATTTCTGCATCCACGTGCCGGTTCAGCCGGCCCCGGCCATGTCGGCCATCTTCGGCTTTCACGGCAGCAGCGGCGATGCCCGCGTGGGGGTCGGAATAATGGAGGACCAGACCGAGCAGGGGATGGTGCTGGTCGCGCCCACCGCCATCGAGACCGGGCCGCAATGCCAGAGAAAGTGGCGCAGCTTCGGCCCCGATACCTTCGACGAGTGGTCCGAGATCGACCAGCCGCTCGACCCCTGTGCCGCGGCACCGACGCAGGACAATGACGCCGACCTCGACTTCGTGGCCGCCCTGATGGACGAGATCGACCAGCAGCTCGAGCCCCCGCACCACTACGCCTGGGGCTTCTCCAGCGGCGCGAACATGTCCTACCAGCTCATGCTGACCTCGCCGGTGTCGGAGCGCTTCGCGGGGTTCGGCATGGTCGCGGCCGGCATGAACGAGGCCAAGCTCGCCGCAGCGGCAGGCGGCGCGGGGGCAGACTGGTCGGCCCAGACCGAGATCGCGCACCCGGTCCTCGTCTCGCAGGGCACGGCCGACCGGGTGTTCTTCCCCACCGAGCTCATCATCCAGCGCGTCGAGTTTCTGGCGAGCCAGCTCGGCTGGCCCGCCGCACATCCCTGCGCGACGGCCAACACCCCTGCGACCGTCCTCGGCTGCTGGCGGGAGGAGCCGATGCTTCCCGGCGTCGCCCGGAACTATTTCGAGGATCAGGGCGTGCGGACGCTGCGGTTCCTCCGTGACCGGAACCAGCCGGCTCAGCGGGCCATCGAGGGCGTCTATCCCGATGTGGGCCATGGCCGCGACAGCACCTTCGCGCAGGAGGACCAGACCGTGACGGTCCGCCGCGAATGGCCGGCAACGCCGCGAGAGGGCAGCCAGCCGCTCGTCTGGCTGAACGTGATCGACGCCGCCCATACCGTCCCCGGCAGACGCGGCAACTACCCGCCCTGCGCCAGCCCGGCTTGCGACATCGACGCGTTCCGCGTGCTGCTTCAGTTCTGGCGCGCCAACGCCGGGCTCCAAACCCGCTGGCGATGAGCGGGCGCAGCCGGCGCAAGGCAGGCGGTGCGGAGAACGAGGGAAAGGAGAGACAATGCAACCCTTGGTAGAAGATGGCTTCCGGCCGCTTGGCGGCATGACAAGCGAAAAGTGGCCGATGTCGGGCCGGTGCCGTCGAGTCAAGTGCGTGACACCTGAGGGAAATTATCGTACCGTCACAAGTATTCCTAGAATTATTGGATGGTGCTGAAATGGCATCCGGTCGGCCCTCGGACTCCGACTCCGCGGCGTCTCTGAACATGTCTCAAACGGCGCATGCGGTGACCTCGACGGGAGACATAGTCGCGGTTACGGAGATCAATCCAGGCAACTTGGTGACGATCCCCTTCTCCCCCGACGTCGTTCGCAACATCTTCGAACCTTCGCGGCCGGGACGTGCCGTGTTCCGGGCCGATGACCTTCTGGCGCTGAGGATCGAGCTACGCAACCTGACGATCACGCCCGGCAGGGAGGGCAAGCCGCCGACGCTTGCGAAGTCGGGACGCGGCGCGGCGCGGCTGATCCTGCACTTCCCGCCTCAGGCGATCACCGAGGAGACCTTCTTCGAGGCGTCCCCGCCTGACATCGGCAACCCGGAAGACATTCCGGGGGAGAAACCGTCGCACCCCGAGAAGCAGGACAAGCCCGAGCCCGCAAGTGGCGGTAGCGAGGCGCTGCGCAAGCCGCCGGTGCGGGCGCGGATCGCGGACGAGTCGCGGCTGGTCTTCAAGGTGCCGAACGACGCCGTGATACCCTACACGCTGGAAGGGATCCTCGCCGCCTGCCAGGACCTGGAACTGGCGGTGGCGGCCTCGGCGAAGCCGCGGGTCACGCGCGGGATCTTCATCGACATCGGCGATCTCTTCAAAGAACCGGCGATCAGCAAGCTGTCGGTGCAGTCGCGTGCGGCCTTGGCACTGCATGCGGTGGGCAACCTGAGGATCGCAGCGCAGGGCGGCGACGTCACCACGCTGCGCGCGCGGCAGAACTCCGGGCCGTCGCGCGTGCTGAAGCCGATCCCCGAGCAGGTCGTCACCGGTCTGGGGACACTCAGGGGGCCGCGCCCAGCCAACCCGTCGGCCACAACGACGGCGATCGAGATGCCGTGGCGGCTGATCGTGTCGCCCCACGCCGGCGCCCGGTGGCGCCACGCCGCAGGCCCGGTCACGTCCGGCGCCACCAACCACACCGAACTCTGGCATACGCGGATGGTGACGCCGCATGCCAATGGCACCGAGATCCAGCCCCCGTACCCGGATTCGAACAGGACGATCCGCGCGATCTGGGCGAAGTCGGGCTCCGGCCTGGAACAGGCCAACCCGCCGATGCAGAGCGCCTGGCCGAGCGCGAACCAGCTGCCGGTGCCCAACACCAGCCCGTTCCGAATGCCGCTCGACGATTTCGACCGGTTCCAGATCTCGCATCTCAGCGCGAACTTCTCGGTAGGCACCTACGCGCCGCAGCCGGTGTATACCAACCTGATGATGCTGAGCGCGCTCGGCGGGTGGCTCGATTCGCGCGGGGCATGGGAGCCGCCGGGACTGTCGGTGGAGGAATGGGTGCATCGCGCGACGATGGCGCGCGACCACTACGTGAAGGTGGTGTACCGCGGGTTCCTGTGCCCCTTCGGACACCGGGTGTCGCTGGTCAAGGTGTCCGAACGCAAGTTCCACAACGGCAAGGCGACCGTTGAGCAGGAGCCAGGGAACACCGCCTACCTGCGGCAGCGGTTCTTCATCGTCATCCGCGAGCGCGAGCGGACCTTCGACGACGCGGCCTTCCTTGCCACCAAGAGCATCCACGGCAAGGTGAAGTTCCACCGGCAGTTTCCGTTCAGCCGCATTGAGATCCTGACCGAGAAGACCCCGGACCTGGACGATCCGGCCGCCACCGACGTCGCCAACCTGTCGCAGCTGATGTTCTGGCCGTTCGTGAACGGTCAGCCGTTCCGGTTCCAGTGCGCCGCGACCGATCTCGACGGCCGGCGGTCGCTGTTCGATCTGCCGATGATCTTCATCGACAACACCCGTGCCTGCCCGCGGGACTACAACACCAGCACCGGACTGCTGGAGCCGGACTTCAGCACCGCCTTCGCGAGCGCCACCAGCGCGGCCAACGAGTTCGCCGCGCAGACCGGCCGCAACCATGCCGACTTCGACGGGCAGCGGGTGGCGCTGGCGCCGCCGACGAAGCCCGGGGACACCGCGGTCGAGGTCGTCAACATGACCTTCGGCGCCGAGACCGCGACGCCGCTGCTGCAGAACCAGACGCTGATCAGCTACAGCGACGGGCTGAACCGGCCGGTATTCGTGCCGAAGGTGGTGCAGACGGATGCGCGGCTGGGGCCGGTATCGGGGCTGACGGGATCAACGAAGCCGAACCGGATCGGCTGGAACGCGCACTACCTCGACCACGGGTTCAACCCGACCGGCGCCAACAAGAACGTGGGCGAAGTCTTTGCCGACATCATCCCGACGCCGGATATGGGGATACTCGACTTCTCGTCACAGGGCGACAAGTCGGGCGGGTTCATGCAGCCGAACCTCAGCCCCAAGGCGCTGTCGCGGGTGGCCGGGCCGGTGATGTCGGACGTGGGCGACTTCATCTCGGGCACGATGCCGCCGGGCGCCGGGTTTCCGACCTCGCCGAGCGACCTGCCGCTGCCGCTCCTCTTCGGGTGCATCCCGCTGGGCGAGTTGATCCAGGCTGTGACGGACCTGACCGGCACGCCCGAGAAGGTGCCGAAGTTCGTCTCCGAGGCCGGCACACAGCTTGAGAGCTTCGTCTCGACGCTGGTGCGCATCTTCGAACTTGCGGTGCGGCTGGCGGAGGACCCGCTGTCGCTGGGCACGGCAATGCTGGACGCGCTGAAGGCGAAGATCGACGACCTGGAGCGGCAGGCGCTGGCCTATGCGGACGACCTCGTCGCCGACGTGCTGGCGAAGCTCGCCGAGGTGTTGGCGGCGGTCGACGCCATCCTGGACCGACTGGACGACCTCAAGGGGCTGGATCTCGATGCCGTCCTCGCCAGCCCGGACCTCGCGGCGCTGCCGGGCGACATCGCCGCGGCGCGAGCCCTGGTGGTGCAGCTGAAGGCCCTCGCCAACGCGCAGGTAGGTGGCGTGTCGCTGCCGGCCGGCTTCCGGCAGCAGATCATCGCGTTTGCCAACGCGCTCGACGCGCTGCTCGAGGGTCTGGAGGACCTGCAGGCGCTGATCGCTGCGGGCAAGGCGCTGGTCGACGCTCTGGCCGACATCGTCGGATCCCCCACGGTGCTGACCAACCTGCTGACGGACCCGGGCGCGCTGAAGGTGAAGCTCGATGCGCTGATCGCGGCGATCGGGCCGTTCCGAGCCGCGATTGCCGGGTTCGACATCATCAACGACGCGGTGAAGGCCGCCATCGTCAGCGCGCTCGACGACATCGAGGACGTGCTGGGCGCGGTGGGCGACCTGCTGGAGCTGGTCGAGATGCTGGCCGGCGACGAGCTGACCATCCGCTTCGACTGGAACCCGGAAATCGCGAGCTTCCCGGCGCCGCCGAACGAGATCTTCCGGGCCAACGACAGCAGGGGCCTCGTCGTCGCGGTCGAGGGGAAGGTCAAGAAAAACGGCGCGTCCAGCCCGAAGATCTCGGTCACCTGCTCGCTTCGCAGCTTCGACCTGGTGCTGATCGGGGCGGCGAAGTTCCTCGAGCTGAACTTCGACCGGATCGTGTTCTCGATCGACAGCCAGCAGAAGATGGATGTCGACGTGGTGCTGGACGACATCAAGTTCGTCGGGCCCCTGAGCTTCGTCGAGACGCTGCGCGACCTGATCCCGCTCGACGGGTTCTCGGATCCGCCCTACCTCGACATCACCACCGAGGGGATCGACGCGGGCTTCGACGTCGCACTTCCGTCGATCGCGATCGGCGTGCTCAACATCGCGAACCTCAGCCTCGGGGCCGGGTTCACGGTGCCGTTCATCGGCCAGCCGCTGTCGACGCGGTTCAATTTCTGCACGCGCGAGCAGCCGTTCAGCCTGACCGTCTACATGTTCGGCGGCGGCGGGTTCTTCGGGGTCACCATCGACCCGCAGGGGGTCCAGATCCTCGAGGCGTCGTTCGAGTTCGGGGCATCGCTGTCGGTCGATCTCGGCGTCGCCTCGGGCGGGGTCGAGGTGATGGCCGGGATCTACTACCGGATGGAGCTCGGCGATGCGAGCCTGACCGGGTACTTCCGGCTGGGCGGGCATGTCGACGTGCTCGGCCTGATCACCGCGTCGATCGAACTGTATCTCGAGCTGGAGTACGAGTTCTCGTCCGGCAAATGCACCGGCCGGGCCGAGCTGACCATCGAGATCTCGGTCTTCATCTTCTCGGGGAGCGTCACGATCACCTGCGAGCGCAAGTTCGCGGGCGCCAACGGCGATCCGACGCTGCGCCAGATGATGGGGCTCGACCCGACGATACCGCTTCAGGACGAACTCGCGCTGATCACCGGGCCCGAGGTCGAATACGCCTGGCGCGAGTATCTCGAAGCGTTTGCGTGAGGGAAGGCGATGGCAAAACAGCTGCTTGTCTGGACGGTACTGCCCTTCGGTCGCATCCGCGACGGCGCGCATCACGGGCGGTATCGCGTCAGCGTCGTGGTCTCGCCCCGGCTGACGCCGGAGGCGGCGGGCGAGCAGACGCTCGCGGCGTTCGGTGCGTGGCTGGACTGGCCCGACACGCTCGACCGCGTTAAGCTGGGCCTCAGGATCGGCTCCAGCCAGACCGCGCTGATCCCGATCTCGCAGCCCGATAGCGATTTCTGGAAGCGGCTGTTCGACGACGAAACCCCGGTCGCCGGGTTCGTCTACAAGGACATGAGCACGGTCAACCTGCACTCGTACCCGGTGCGGAACGTGCTGGCCTTCGCGCGGAAGAACTACGCGCAGCTCGCGGTGCAGTCGGCCTCGACCCATCCGACGCTGCTACCATGGAACCAGGCGCACCCCGACCTGCGAAACATGCTGGAGGGGATCGGAACCAGGACGACGAAGATCAACCTCGGCGACCGGCAGATCGAGGTGATGCACCCAGGCTTCTCGCGCTTCTTCGAGGGTGAGACGGACGAGGCGATCAAAGGCGCGGTCTTCGGGCCGCGCGGCATCTACCGGATGGACGTTCCGGGGACCGAGGCCGAGGAGCAGGGGACCCCGCCGACGGCGAGGGCGGTGCCGCGGAAGGTTCTGAACCCCGATTGGGTGAACCCGCGCCCGCTGGGGCCGGCTGGGCCGCTCTCAAGCGCGCCCGACGCGGGGCTGATGGACAGGTTCTCGAGCGCCGACGAATACGCCTTCTACCAGGCGGACCGCTTCTATCGCCGCAAGCGGCCCTCCGCCGCCGAACGCGCCAAGGCGCGGCCGGACTATCAGGACATTCCGCCGCCTCCGACGGTGCCCGAATACGACTTCCACCGGATCGTCGCATCCTATGCCGACTATGGCGGCCTGATGCGGCGCCTCGGGCTGGTGATCGACTGCGCGATCGAGGACGACAGCGAGATCCGCGACCGCATTAACGCGGGCGGTGGCGAAGGCGTCGGGCAGATGCAGCTGATCGCGGACTGGTCGGGGGGGGCGCCCGGCAAGGACGCACTGCCGCGCACCGCCTGGCTGGCGCGGCAGGACCGGTTCGTGCCCCGCCCGCGCACCGACACCCATGTCGCCGGGTTCCTGCGGTTGCAGGGCAGCGATGATGGCTGGCACATCAACAGCGACGAGCGGCGCGGGCCGTTCGACCTCTACCAGGTCGATCCCGACGGTGCCGCGATCAAGACGGTGAACTTCACGCTGACCGCGCAGAACCTGGTCGAGAAGAGCCTGAGCCTCCGTCAGGAGCATGGCGAGGTCACCTACACCACCGGCGACCGCCAGTCAGTCGCCGCGCTGAGGTCCGCGGGACTGGGGGTGTCGCAGCACGGCCGCGCCCTGGACCTCGCCCGGACGGCGGCGGCGGCGGAGCTGAAGAACGCGGCAATTCTGGCGGGCAACGCCGACAAGGTCGTGCTGTTCTCGGAAGACGTGCATCGCGGCTACCGGCCGGACGTGTCGCAGGTGCCGGACTTCGTCAATCCGGCGGACTGGCGCACGCTTTGCGCGCGTGAAGGGGAGTACCGGCTGCTCAAGACGGGCGAAAAACTGAGCTTCCCGAAGGACGAAGGCTACGTCTCCGGCAACTCCGTTACCGGTGACGGCGAGGGCTCGGACGAGCATTACATGCACGAGAGCCTGTTCCGCTGGACCGGCTGGAGCCTCGTCGCCTCCCGCTGCGGCCTGACGCTCAAGGCGGAGACCAACGACGACGACCATTTGCAGGCCGAAGTGCCGAGCGAGGTCACCGACACCGCCGAAAACGGAAACAACGTCGCCGCCAGCTTCAAGGCCGCGAAGGGGTCGCTGCCGCGGCTGCGGTTCGGCAGCCTCTACCGGGTGCGCGCGCGGATCGTGGACCTCGCGGGGAACTCGCTCACGGTCGACGACGAGTCGATCGAGCCGCTGGAGCAGGCCAGCGACGCGGTCGGCTACTGGCGGTTCGAGCCGGTGGACCCGCCGGTGATGCTGCACCGCAACCGCATCAGCGAGGGCGAGTCGCTTGAGCGTATGGTGATCCGGTCGAACTTCGACACGAAGGCGGGCCTCTATCTGCAGACGCAGGACTTTCTCGACGCGATCGAGGAGCCGGCGGCGACGGATTTCGAATACACAGAGACTAACCAGCGCCACTTCGTGCCGCCGAAATCGTCGCAGCAGCAATGCGAGACGCACGGCCTCTTCGACGTCTTCTTTGGCGACTGGGACAAGATCCGCAACGCCTACGAGATCGCGGCGCGGGAGGCGGGTACGCTCTACGACGATATGCCCGGCGCGACGGTCGAGCTGGTCACGCCGGTCTCAGTCGCCGAGGCCGCGACCACCGACACCCTGCCGCCGGCGCTGCCGGACGCGACAAACCCGGTCGGCGACCGCATGGTGGGCGGCCAGTACATCATCCACCGCGAGGACCGCGTCGCGACGCCATATCTGCCCGACGGCGCGGCGGGCGGCGTGGCCATCCGGGCGGCGCAGGGTCATACGATACCGGGCGTCTCGGGACCGATGGTCCTCGGGCCGTCCTGCCAGGTCGTGCTGTCGACCAACCATCATCTGGTGATCCTCGTGCGCCGCGGGGCGGACTGGCCCGACTGCGACGGCTTCCGCCTTATCCTTGCCGAGCGGTCGCAGAGCCACGGCGAACTGCCATGCACGGTCAACTTCCCCAACGACGGCAGGCCCGCGTGGAAAGAGTCCGACCGGACGCTCACCATTTTCCTGCCCAAGGGCCAGGTCGCGCGGCTGCTCTATTCGAGCTTCATTGCCCCCGACTTCATCCGCGCCTTCGGCATCCCGCACTGGACCGACAGCCAGCAGCAGGCCGAGTTCTGCATGGAGACGGCGATGGCCGGGACCAACTGGCTGATGACTCCGTACCGCAAGCTGACCCTGGTTCACGCGACGCAGCAGCCGGTCTGCCTGCCCGAGCTGGTGAACCTGACGCCGAACCGCGGGCAGCTGGGCGCGCAGGATGCCCGGCTTGTCTGCCGCACCGTAAGTCTGCACGGCCCCTCGACCGGCAAGTTCGAGATCGAGGCGGAGTGGGACGAGTGGGTGGACGATCCGCTGAAGCCGCGCCCGGTGCGCCGCCACTTCGCCGGCCAGCTGGGCGAGGTGCGGCTGGCGGAGAACCACGAGGACGAGTTTGTGCTGAGCCAGGTGGTGAACGATCAGCTGGCTGATCCCGAGTCCAAGCGCGGCGACGTGCACGACTTCGGCGACACGCGCTTCCGGCTGGTGAGATACCGCGCCCGCGCCACGACGCGGTTCCGCGAGTACCTGCCGCCGCCGATGTACGGCAGGCCCGAACTGACCTCGCGCCTCGGGCCGGTGGCCGAGGGGCCGGGCGTCGCGCTGCCGCCCGAGGATGACATGGGTGCGCCGGTGCTGCTCGACCCCGCCGGGTCGACGGCGCAGAGCCGGGTGCTCGCCAGCGCGGCGCCGAAGGACCCCAGACTGCTCTACGTCGTGCCGACGTTCCGGTGGAGCGACCGGCCCGCGACCGGCCCCTACTCGGTCACGCGGCTCGGCAACGGGTTGCGGGTCTGGCTGGACCGGCCGTGGTTCACCTCCGGCGACGGCGAACTACTCGGTGTGGTGATCCACGCCGAGGCTGGACGCTTCACCGACATCCCGCAGGACATGCTGACGCTCGTCACCCAATGGGGTCTGGACCCGCTCTGGGAGACGGCGCTGCCGAAGAGCATGGCGCGCGAGACGGATTTCACCGCGCGGGTCACGTCGGATTGGGTGAAGCTGCAGGAGCGGCCGCAGGCGCCCGATGTCCGCATCATCGGCCACCGCGTCCACTGGGACGAGGCTCGGGGTCTGTGGTACACGGATGTCGAGCTCGATCCGGGCACCAGCTATATGCCGTTCGTCCGGCTGGCGCTCGTCCGCTACCAGCCGAACGCGATGCCTCGGGCCAGGATCTCCAAGGTTGTCCTTGCGGACTTCGCCCAGATGCTGCCGCGGCGCCGGTTCATCGCGAAGCGCGAGGGTGGCACGCTGACCGTCTCTCTGCACGGCCCGGATCCGCGCCGTGGTCCGATGGACTTCACCAGGGACTCGGCGTTCCAGAACATCTCCCTGGTCAACGGCCCGTTCGAGACCGGCCGCAACCGGGTTGAGCTGGTGCTGCAGGTTCAGGATGACGGCATCGACAGCGAACTGGGCTGGCGCGACCACAAGGTGCTGGCCGGGAGCGTCGTCGGCGAGGCGGCAACCAATGCCCCGCGACCGTCGCCCACCATGGCCGAGGTTGGTGCGCGGATCGTCCGCCGTGCCTCCGGCGGGACCGCAACGATCCCTGCAGCTGTGGATCGCGGCGCTGACGCGACCACCGTCGGCCGTGGCCGGAAGGCCGCGACGATGACGGCCACGATCTCGCGAGACATCACGATAATCCCCGGGACTCTCGACCCGTTCCTGCCAGATCCCGCCTTCTGGGAGGCGGAGGTCGAACTGCCCGCCGACAGCGGCACCTGGCGCGTCGTGATCCGGGAGTTCGAACGGTTCTTTTCCGACAACACGACGGAACAGCGGGTCGGCAGCGCGACCTATCCCCGACGCATCATCGAAGAACGTCTTGTCTTCGCCGACGCAATAGACCTGGATGCGCTTTTGAAGGACTGAGCACAGACCGAAGCCCTGAGGGTTGAAGACTGATCAGGCGCAGTGGGATGGTTCACGTCTGAGATCTGCCCGACGGCCCGCGACGCGGCAATGCTCCCGGTCCGCGACATCATTCGGGAAATGGTCAGACGCCGGGAGGAGGAACCGAAGACGCCACTCCGACGCCGAGTCCGAGCCGATTGCGACACTGGCCACCGAGCTGTGTACGGACTACCTGCCGAGGATGTGTCAGGTGCTTGCAATTCGAAGTGGCGTTTCCTCAGTCAGCCACTTGTCGATTTCACGAATGGCTGGCGGATGAATGAAGCACGTGCGCACCCGACCCCTCTTCTCGCTTCCGATCAGGCCGGCCCGCTCGAGAACGCCGAGGTGTTTCGTGAAGGTCGGAAGCGCCATCGGATGCGGCTCTGTCGAACGGAAGACGAGTTCGATGCTGGAACAGGAGGGAACTATGCGTGTCCTCAAGATATCTGCAGTCGCGCTTGGGCTGCTGGCCGGCCTGCCGAGTCTGGTGTCGCTAGCCGGCCCCGCCAACGCCCAGGTGGTCGGCTCCGCCGCGAGCGAGGCTCCAAACCGCGAGATCTTGCGCCCGGAGCGGCGGGCACTTTGGGAGCGCAGCTTGGTGGCCGACGCCGACCTCGATGCCAAAGCACTTGCTGCGTGCGGGGTCTCGATGCCGAAGGGCGCGACTCTCGGGCGGGAAGTCTATCGGATTCTGAGTGACGATGGCATCGCAGCGCCCGACGATGGCGGCCGCCAGAACGTGCCGATCGTCGGGATCGGGTAATGTGAGGGCGGGCACCAAGGCCTCATAGACGGTGACCAGGCATCGCGTGTGGCCCTGTCCATCAAGTCGCGGGTCGGCTCGAGCGCCGCCCGCTCCTAGTGAGGTTCATTGCGCAGAAGGGCGTCAATCGATTTCCGATGGATGTCGGCCGTCCACTTGGCCTTGAAAAGATCCGTGACAGCCAATTGCATCGGCGCGGGGTAGAGGACATTCGCGTCGACCAGCACCGTGTACTGGCTCATTTCGAGCCATAGCCCATGTCCTGCTCTTGTGCGTCGGCTGCCAACTGATCGAGGAGGGCTTCGCGCTCGTTGTCGATGGCGGCCTTGTACGACATGACATCTTCCATGCGGACGCGACGATGCTTTCCGACCTTGCGATGCGGGATACTGCCATCCTCCAGCAGCTTGATCAGAAACGGCCGCGAAACATTCAACACCTTTGCCGCCTGGACCGTCGAAAGCTCGGCATTCTCGGGGATGATGGTGACGCCGCGACCGGCTGCCATCGCTTCGAGGATCTCCATGAGCAGCGCTACAGCGCCTTCGGGAAGTTCGATCGGTTCCATCTGCTCCGCGTCTGTATCGCGAAGTTTCAACGGTCCTCGGGCTGCCGCAAAGCGCGACAGGGCCTGCCCCGAGACGCGCGCGATCGCCGCGTCCTGCGGGGTCGGTGGAAGATGCCGGTGTGCCAACATGTTCATGGTGGTCTCCTCTGCGTTTTCTGCTGTCTATCACCATATATGAAATAAGTGCAACAAATGCATTAAGTGAAGAAGGCTTTACCACGACCTGCTGTGCATAGGCTCTGGTTCCTCTGCCGCCAACAAGATCGGCGAAGTCTGCCGTGGCGTTCAGTTTGTGGTGCGCCACATCCGATACCGCCCCTGCCCGGTCATCTCGCGGACCAGACCCCGCGCTTCCATCCAAGCAAGGTTGCGCTGGACGGCCGCTCGGCTGGCGCCTGTCAAGGCCTCTGCCATCGGAGCGGAGAGAAGGGGCCATTCGGTCAGCACGGAGCGCAAGGCGCGCGGGGTCTTACCCGAGAGCAGGGTCATCTCGGCTTCCGCCCGCGCTGACCACGCCGCGACATCGTCAAGGTGACGCATCGCGGTCAGGCATGCCGTCTCCATTCCGTCCAGCCACCGCGCCAAACGGTCAGCGGCTGGGCCACCAGCGCGCAGCCCCCCTGCCCCGCCCATGGCCAGAGGCGCAAAGACTGCGCCCTTGCCCTCGCTGACCGCGATCCGCGCGGCAGTGACTGCCGCTTCCATTCGGTTGCCGTGCTGCCCGAGGCCCGCGAGGCTCCAGAGGTGAAAGCCCATGCAAGCGCGGGTGATCGAGTGCAGATCGGCGGCTCGCGCCATCAGGTCCAGCCAACCGCCCGCGCGATCTGCGAAGGGCTCGGCTTCATCCGCCATCTTCTCGGGGTCGCGGCGGTCGAGGAAGGCGGACAGGTCCACTTCCGGCAAAGGCCCGCTGGTCAGACGCCGCACCGCCCAACCGACACGCGCGAGCGCGGCGGTGTCGTCTTGCAGTCCGGAAATGCGCATGGAGATCCAAAGTGCCAGCCGATCCGGGCCGATCCGGTCACCCACAAACCAGCTGAGGTCGGCAGCCTCGATCAGGGCAAGCCTGTGCCGCCATCCTTCCAGGCCACGCTTCAGACGGTCGTCCAGCGCGCCGACGCGTCCGGCCACACGGGCAAGACGCGCGGCATTGCCCGCCTCTGCTTTCCGCCAATCGTCGAGGACCTCGGCTTCACGCGGTTCGGCCCGTGGTCCGGGGGGCAGATAATCCGGCTCCTCTTCCATCGGACCGGGCAGGAACCAAAGATCGTCCTCGGACGATTGCTCGACCTCCTCAGCATCGAGGAAGAGAGCATCAGATTCATCATGCAAAGAAGGCGCTTGAGGCTTCATATGTGCAAAATACCGGAATTCTGCACTTTACCCAAGGGTTTTGTCAGGGCGCGCCTACACATCTCATATAGCACGCGCGGGCGATGGTCGGCGATGGCTCTCTGATCGGGCTCATTGTATGGAATCCAAGGGCATTCCGGTAAGCAGCGCCATAGAGCACGCCCTTGCATTCGTTTACAAACGGTAGATTGACGACGAAGGCAATTCGTAAGAATAATCGGTTTATAATCAAAGCATTAGAAGATATTTGTTCTGGCATCTTCCATGGGATCTGAATGGCATAAGGGAATGTGGCA
>CAZOHN010000066.1:0-16093 GCA_964579325.1 uncultured Rhodobacterales bacterium | reverse complement strand
CTCTAGAGACCGTCGATAACCGTCCCTACCTGTCCACTTGCAGGCCACTCGGGACCCTCTCGGGAATGCCCAGGCGACCGTCGAGTGCCTCTTGGTCCGTCAGACTGTTCAGGAAGGCGACCAGCCCCCTGATATCGTCATCCGACAGAACGCGGGGCGTAACCCGGACGGCTGCGCGTATCGCGTCAAGCTCCACAGGGCTTAAGATCACGGCGAAGTCGGGCTTCGGCGTTTCCAGCGGTGGAAGGGTGGCTTGCGCGGGGTCCCACGCGGTCAGCGCCCGAGCGGGGTCGGCATGGTCGCGCAGGAAGGCCGCGAGGTCGGAATGTCCGCCGGCGTGGCCCCAAGGGCCCGTATGGAGGACGTTGCGCAGGGATGGCGTGCGGAAGGCATAGGCATCGGCGGGGTCGTTCGACACGCGCATGCGCCCGACGTCCCGGCTGTGCGTCTCGAAGCGTTCGGCCTTGCCCGGTCCGATCTGCGGTGCGGCCATTGGATGGAAGGCGTGGTCGGTCTGGAACTTGCCTGCATGGCAGGTGGCGCAGCCCGCCTCGCTGTAGAACAGCCTCATCCCGGCCTCGGCCTCTGGAGGCAAAGCGCCCTCTCCGCGCAGAAAGGCATCGAACGGCGAGGTGTCCGACCGCCACTCGAACTCCACGAATGCGGCGATTGCATTCGAGATGTCGGTGAAGCGGATTTCTCGGCCTGCGGCGATCTCGGGGTAAACCGCCTCGAACATCTGCCTGTAGGCCGAAAACGTCTCTATCCTTGCCGAAATCAGCGCCCAGGCCCCATCCTCACCGGTAATGAAACCTTGCCGCACGGCACGAGAGATCTCGTTCTCGGAGTAGTGCCCGGCCATTTCGTCGGACGACAGGACGGGAAACATCGTCTGCGCCGAAAGGAGCGACACGAAGCCTGTCACCATCTCGTCCTCGAGCGGCGTCCGCAGCCCTGACGGTCGCGTCGGGTCCGCCTCGATCCGGCCATCGTGGAACATCACGGTGAACTCGTGGGCACCGAGGTTGAAGAGGGCCGGGGCGTTGCGGGGAATGCGCTGCTCGGGCAGGTTCTCCGGGTCGGCCGTACGGTCGGGGCCAAGGCCCTTGCCGCCTTCGCCGATGCCAAGCGACAGCCCGTCGGAGGTTCCGAACTTCGGATGATGGCATGTCCCGCACGATATGTTGCGATTGCCCGACAGGATCGGGTCCCAGAACAGCAGACGGCCCAGCTTGGCCTCGGCCATATCTACTGGTCGGAAATCGGCATCGGCGACCGGATCGGGAAGGTCTCCGGACCAGGCGGCACCGGCAGCAAGCGCGATCACGAACGCGCTAGTAATTCCTTTCATAGAACACTCCGACGCCTGTGTTTCCGTCCGATCCAACGCGACCCTTGACCGTGACCGAGCGGCTCACGTCGAGGTTCAGGTTGATCTCGGCCTTGCCGTCGGCGCCGACAGTTACATCGGTATAGACGTTTTCCGAGATGTACCTGCCTGCACGAACCGCCGCATTCCCGTCGGCATCTGTGGTTATATCGAGGTCATCGAGGCCGAAGTTCTCGCGCAGGCTGTTCACCACTCCGCCACCGCCGCCAGCCAGGGTACTGATCGCCGATGCAAGCTGGGCCGCCTGGAGCGGCGAGATCTGCCCGATCCCGCGCCCGAAGAACAGCCTCGCCAGAACTTCGTCCTCGGGAAGGTCGGGGCTGCTCTCGAACCGAATGTCGAGGGCCGAGGCGAGGCCCTCGAGCACGACCCGAACGGTCACCTCGTCCGCCTCGGCTGTGGCGACGAGGCGCAGGAAGGGATCGAATTCGCCTTCAAGGCGCGCAAGCCCTTCCGTCATCGTCAAGCGCCGGCCGAGGATGTCCAGTCGACCCCGGATCAGCTCGAACTGGCCACCAGGAACAATGCTTGCGGTGGTGCCCCCAAGCAGGAGGCGGCCGCCGAGTTCTGCATCGAGGCCACGGCCTCTGACGAAGATCTGGCCAGGCGCACGGATGACGAGATCAAGGGGAAAGGCGGAGGCGCTGCCGCTGCCGTCCCTCGAGCCGGCTCCGCCCCGGGCCTGCAGAAGGCCTGCTCGAGCACGGGTGGCTCGGACGGGCGAAGGCTCGTTGAGGTGGATCAGACCCGGAACCGCGTCGGTCGCCGCGCCGCCGAGGCTCGCGATCTGGATTTCGGTGCGGCCGAGGTCGATGGTACCCGTCACGCTGGCACCGCCCTGGAGCGGCCCTTCGACACCAATGGAGCCGCTGAGTTCGGTTGCAAGAAGGCGAGGCTCGGTAAAGCGAATGCGGTCGAGCGTGATGCGCAGGGCCGCGCTGTTCGGCGCTGCAAGTCCCACAGGGCCGTTCACCTCGATGCGACCGCCGCCATCCACTACGCCCGTCACCCCGATCCGCGCGGAGCCGCCCGCAATCGTGACCTCCCCACCGATGTCGCCGACTCCAAATCCCAGGCCCGGAGCGACCAAGCGCGCGCCCGCGGTTCTGATCCGACCGGAAAGCGAGCCGAGCGCGAGCGGTCCATCCAGGTCAAGATCAAAACGCGCACGGCCTTGCACCGCGCGCGGGGCGATGGAGGCGTTCGCGATGCCCAGGGGCAGTTCGCCCGCGAGTCGCAAGTCCGCGTCGTCGCCGGTCTCGGATATGTCGCCGCTGATCCTCGCCTCGGTTCCCCCCGGGCCGCCGGTTGTCAGGTCGAGCGTGAACCGGCCATCCTCGCGACGCCCGAGCCGCCCCTGTGCGGTGACCGGGCCGGGAAAGTCGGGCGCATAGAGGGCCAGGGATCGCAGCTGCGCGCGGGCAGTGATGTCGCCGGTGGTCCGCCCGATGCGCCCGGACGCCGAGGCGGTGACTTCGGGGGTCTCGACCGTGAACCTCTGGATTTCGGCAGTATCGCCCTGCTGCGTGAAGGCGGCCGAGACCTGCGCCCGGCGGCCAATCAGGCGGTCGACCTCCGGAATGCCGGTCGAAAGGTCATCGCCCGAGAGGTCTAGGCTGAGGGCGTAGTCTTCCTCGCTGAACGAGGCCCGGCCGTTGACGGTCAGAGCGGCCTGGCCAGAAAGCCGGCGACCGGCGACCGGCGACCAGGCTCCCAGCTGCTCGACGCGCGCTGTAAGCCGGCCATCAGCGGTCAAGGCGCCGGCGCCGGAGTCCAGCAGCGCCCCGGTGAACCCGAGCGACGTTCCGCCGGGCCCCTCGGCTCCGACGGAAAGATCGTAGGCACCCGGCGCAGTCTCCCGGGCCGTGGCGCGAACGAAGGCGCTACCCGAAAGCCCCGAGACGATGCGGCCGGCATCCTCGATCCGGGCGGAAGCCTCGACGCCGGTGTCACCAGGTCGAAGCAGGCCCGCAATGTCGATCCGGGCCTCGGAGGTCGTGATCTCGAACCGGCGGATCGTGATTCCGGTCTCATCGCGGCGGACGTCGGCAGCCAGGCGGCTCTCGCCGCCGATGAGTGCGTCCAGGGATTCCATCCCGGCGGAAAGATCGCGGCCAGCGCCCCCGGCGCGCAGATCGAACCTGCCGTCCAGGAGGGTGGCCTCCCCGTTCAGCGACAGGACCAGCCGTCCACCAAGCCTGAGCCCGGCCAGGGTGGAGTAGGGGTCCAGCCTTGCGAAATCCGCCGATGCCCGAAACCGCAGGGGCGCGCCGTCGGCGACGGTGCCGAGTGTGCCAGTCATCGCGAATCGTGTGGCAGCGGTGCGGAGTTCGGCATTCGACAGGGTCAGCGGCTGCCCTTCGCGCCACAGGATCGCCGAACGGAACGATATCGCCTCTCCCAAAGCCTCGGCGAGCGCCCGGTCTGTCGGTGCAACCCCTTCCGCGCTGGCCTGGACGGTTGCGCTTATCCGCCGGCCTGACTCGGGGCTCCGGCCGATCTCGCCTCTCAGGAGCACGTTCGCCTCGGCAATCGACAGGCCGGCCGTGGCGAGGCCGACCAACCGGAAGTCGCCCGTCCAGACTTCGCCGCGCGTGGCGTCGAAGCCGATGGCGAGGTCGATCTCGTCAACATTGACCGGCTCACCCACTGCTGGCAGACGGACCGGCCCGCCATCGGGGTTCGCGAGCTGACCTTCCAGTTCGAAGGCTTCGGGCAAACCATCGGCAGCAAGTGCAAGCGTTCCTGAAAGGTTGGCCGAGGCCGACGCGAGGCGAAGCCGCGAGAGTTCGGTGCGCCCGTCCGCCAGCCGCCTGCCCTCCGCCTCGAGCGAAACGTCGGGGCCGAAGAACTCACGGAACTCGGGCAGGAACAGCGGCGTTACGTCGCCGCCGACATCGAGGCTGAACGTCCGATCGATCGTCCCGTCCGGCAGGATCTCCGTCCCGGTCTCGATCGCCCCCTCGAGCCGGTTGACCCCGTCGGAGGCAAGCGCGATCTCGGCGCGGAACTCCGACAGCGGCCCCTCGCCCTTGACGGCCAGGTCGAGTGCGGGCGCTCCCGGCAACCCGATGAGCGTGGCCACGAGTCCGCCCTCGGGCTCCGTGACGGATGAGTTGAGCGACAGGATCCCGGAGGTGTTGTCGAATGTCCCTGCCAGTTCGACCGCGCCGCCCGACGCATTTGTCCGCACCAGGTCGAAACGGACATCCCCCTCGCCGCCGTCGAGCCGCAGCGCACCTTCGAGGGCAGCGATGACTTCTTCGCCAAGGACCGGCGCCTCAAGAACCGCGCGGGCGACCCGGACGCCCCCAATCTCGACCGATACGGGAAGCTCGGGCAGCCGGAACGCGGTTGCGGCGGGATCGGGAATGCCCGGTGCGGTTTCGGCCACCGGCAGTCGCGCCACGATGATCTCGTCGGCCGAGAGTTCAGCCACCTCGATCCGGCCCCGCAACAGGGCGGACCGGTTCCACGACATGGCCGCCCCGCGCAGGATCAGCCAGACGCCATCACCATCGGCGATGGTCATCTCGCGGATCGTCGCGCGGGACGACAGGGCGCCTTCGAACCCGGCTATCCGCACTTCGCGACCAGCCCCTGAGAGACCGTCCTGAAGGAGACGGGCAAGGAAACCGGGGTCGTCGTCCTGTGCCAGGACTGGCGTGGTGAATACCAGCAGACAGAGGAGAAGCGCGCGCCACATCAGAAGGCCTGCCCCAAGCCGATGTAGACCTGCGCACCCGAACCTCCACCCGCAACGGGAATGCCGACATCGACACGGATCGGTCCCAGTCCCGTGTCGTAGCGCAGGCCGAGGCCCGCGCCCGCGTGCCAATCATCGAAGTCGCCTAAGTCGATGGCCGAGATCGCGCCCGCATCAAGGAAGCCGACGACACCGATCCGCTCTGTCACCTTGACGCGGGCCTCCGTCTGGAGTCCGACGAAGTGCTGGCCGCCGGTGCGCTGGTTGCCGGATCTGAGGACAAAGATGCCGAGCGACTGGTACTCCTGTCCGCGCACCGTGCCGCCACCGCCCGAGTAGAAGAGATAGTCGCGCGGGGTGGACAGGAGGGTCGGTCCGAATACCGAGCCGATCTGGAGCCGCCCGGCGAGAACGACCCGGTTGTCGCGCCCCAGACCCCGATAGGCGCGCGCATCCGCCGAAAGGCGCAGGCCTGATCCGGTCGTGCCGAGGCCGAGGAAGGGCCGCGCTTCGCCGGACAGATAGAAGCCCGATGTCGGGTCGAGACGATCGTCGCGCCGATCCCAGGCCAGGCCAAGGGGAAGTTCGAGGCTGCGGAAGCGCGTGGTTCCAAGTGAATCCACGACCTCCGAAAAGCGGTAGCGCAATGAAACGTTGCCGGTGACCGTATCGGAGAAGAAATGCTCCAGACCACCGCCGAGCTCGACGATGTCCTGACTGAAGTCGAGCTCCTGCTCGCGGGCCAGACGGGCGTCGAGCAGAAGGGATGTATCCGGCGTATAGGTCGCTGGCCGCGCGAAGCTGACCGTAGCCTCGTAGTCTTCGCCTCCCGTTTCTCCGCCGATACCGCCGATGCGACCGCCGAGCCGCAACCGCTCCGCGCCGCCGAGCAGGTTCCGGTGCAGCCAGTAGCTGCTGAGCGTGAGGCCTTCGGACGAAGCGACCTCAGCGCCGAAACCGAACCGGCGTGGGCGCTCCTCCTCCACGACGAGGTTGATCGGAAGGAGATCCGCAGGGCCGACTTGGTCGGCTTCAGAGAGGGTGACAGAGCGAAAGACACCCGTTCGGCGCAGCCGCTCAGCCGAACGACGAAGCGTGGCGGGCGAGAAGATCTCGCCCTCGGGAAGTCCGGCAATGGCACGAATGCGGTCCTCCCGCATTCGCGACTGCCCGCTTGTGCGGAGGGCGCCGAACCGGAGCCTTGGGCCGGGATCGAGCCTGATTTCGGCATCGAGGATGGCTCGCGCGTGGTCGGCGGACACCCTTTGCGATGCGACGCCGGCCTTGGCGTGGCCAAGGTCGCGCCAACCGTCGATTGCCGCTCCGGTCGCTTCGCGAACGAGGCCCGCAGGAGCCGCCTCACCGGGCGCGAAGCCTTCGGGGAGTTTGCTGCCCACCGCGAGAGGCGCAACCACCGCGCGGCCGAACTGGAATCGCTGGCCCGGTACGACCGCCACCTCGACCCGAGAGATCCGACTGGGTTCGTTCAACACCGGGATGTCGGCGGCCTCACGTCCATCGATGCGAACCGAAATCACGCCGGAGTAGTGACCGGCAGCATAGAGGGCGCCGAGGAGCGCTCCGTACTCCGCCCGAGCAGCCGCCACGACGTCGACGACGGGCGCCGTCCCAGGTTCGAGGACCTCGGCGAGAACCGATGCACTGCGCAATCGATCCCCGATGTCACCCTCCGGCAGGCGAAAGGACAAGTCCTGCGCAGCGCCGGGCGAAGCTGCAAGGCAGAGAGTGGCACAACCCGCCACGCCGCGAATCCACCTCCGCCATGCCCTCACGGGATCCCCCATCCGTTCGGAACAGGGTTAGCGGATTCGTCCGGCGATGGCCAATCAAGTCACGTTTGGCGGCAGGGCCTTGCCTATCAGACGAAGCGGTTGACGAGGTTCTCCAACCGCTCCTGCGCCCCTGAAAGGGGCAGCGGCTCGAGGCCCTCGGTCTCGACGCGAGCGGCGGCCGCGGTGAGGTCGCCCCTCAGCATCGCTTGGGCCTCCGGCCTGGCCCATCCCGAATAGCGCGCGGCCCGACGCCGCTCGAGTTCGCCGTCCTCGAGCATTGCGGCGGCGGCCTTGAGCGCCCGGGCGCAGGTGTCCATGCCGCCCACATGCCCTGCCACGAGGTCGATCGGGTCGAGGCTCTGTCGGCGGAGCTTGGCATCGAAGTTGGTGCCCCCGGTCGTGTAGCCGCCCGCGCGGAGGATTTCGTAGAAGGCGAGTGTCTTTTCTACGTGGTTGTTCGGAAACTGGTCGGTATCCCACCCGGACTGATAGTCATTCCGGTTCATGTCGATCGAGCCGAAGATGCCGAGCGAGGCCGCCAGCGCGATCTCGTGCTCGAAGCTGTGTCCGGCTAGGATGGCGTGTCCCTGCTCAATGTTGAGCTTCACCTCGGCCTCGAGGCCGAAGTCCTTGAGGAAACCGTAGACCGTGGCGACGTCGTAGTCGTACTGGTGCTTGCTTGGCTCCTGCGGTTTCGGCTCGATCAGGATCGCCCCGGCGAAGCCGATCTTGTGCTTGTACTCGACGACCTGTTGCAGGAAGCGCCCGGCGTGCGTGCGTTCGGCCTTGAGGTCGGTGTTCAGCAATGTCTCGTAGCCCTCGCGCCCGCCCCAGAGGACATAGTTCTGCCCGCCGAGTTTCAGGGTGGCATCAAGGCAGGATTTCACCGTTGCCGCGGAGTAGGCGTAGACGTCGGGGTCGGGGTTCGTCGCGGCGCCCGACATGAAGCGGCGATGCGAGAAGAGGTTTGCGGTGCCCCACAGCAGCTTCGCCTTGTGGCGGGTCTGCTTCTCGCCAAGGTAGTCGACGATCTGCTCCAGCCGCCGGCGGCTTTCGGCGAAGGTAGTCCCCTCAGGGCGCACGTCGGCGTCGTGGAAGCAGTAGAAGGGGGTACCGAGGATATCGAACAGCTCGAACGCGGTATCGGCCTTCACCTTGGCATGAGCCATGTCATCGCCGAACCAGGGCCGCAACAGGGTCTGTCCGCCGAACGGGTCGGTGCCCGGCCAGGCAAAGCTGTGCCAGTATGCGACGGCGAAGCGGAGATGGTCCTCCATCCGCTTGCCGAGAATGACCTCGTCGGGATTGTAGTGACGGAAGGCAAGGTCGCCTTCGCCAGCGGGATCGTGGCGGATGGGGGCGATTCCCTTGAAGAAGTCGGTCATGTCAGGCTCCCGATGGCTTTGGCGGCGGCGCGATAGCGGGCATGGCCTTCGGAGAAAGCGCTCGTCAGGGCAGAAACAGGCTCTATCTCGCGTGAAATCGGTGGAGTGGTCGCGATCTCGGCGCCAGCACCCGTGGCGGCCATGAGACCGAGGCGCGCGGCTCCGAAGGCTCCGCCGAAGTCGCCCGCGACCGGCAGGGACAGCGGCGTGTCGAGCGCGGTGGCAATTGCCGCGAGCCAGTAGTCCGACCGCGATCCTCCGCCCAGCGCAAGGAGATGGTCGATCGTCGTCCCCGTCGCGGCGAGCGCGTCGCGGCAGTCGCGAATGGCGAAGGTCACGCCCTCCAGGACCGCCCGGGTCGCGGCCTCACGGTCGGTCGCGTGCTCCAACCCGACAAGCGCCCCACGGATATGCGCATCGTTCAACGGCGTGCGCTCGCCGCCGAGATACGGCAGAAACTGGGTCTTTCCCGGAGCGCGAAGCGCGCCGAGGGGGGTGGTCAATTGGCCGGCATCCGACCCGACGAGGCGGGCATACCAGTTGAGCGCATCGGTCGCCGCCAGGATCACACCCATCTGGTGCCATGTGCCGGGCAGCGCGTGGCAGAAGGTGTGGACCGCCGTGGCCGCGTCAGGTCTATAGCCGTCGTTCGCGGCGAAGAGGACGCCCGAAGTGCCGAGCGAGACAAAGGCCTGTCCGGACTTTACGACGCCCGCGCCTACGCCGGAGGCCGCATTGTCACCGCCGCCGCCAGCAACCACGACCCCCGATCCCATCCCCCAGCGCGATGCGAGATCACGGCGGAGCGTTCCCGAGACCTCCGAGCCCTCGACGAGCCGCGGCATCTGGGCCCGGCTCAGGTCGGTCGCCGCGAGGAGGTCGTCGTGCCAATCGCGCGCGCCGGTATCGAGCCAGCTCGTCCCGGCGGCGTCGGACATCTCGGCAACGTGCTCGCCGGTGAGCCAGAGGCGCAGGTAGTCCTTCGGCAGCAAGACCTTGGCCACGCGTTCAAATATGCGGGGTTCGTGCAGCCGGACCCAGAGAAGCTTGGGCGCGGTGAAGCCGGGAAAGACGATGTTGCCCGTCAGACGCCGGAACATCGGATCGCCGTCAAGTTCGGCGGCCTCGTCTGCCGACCGGGTGTCATTCCAGAGGATGCAGGGACGCAGTACCTCATCGGAGGCATCGAGAAGGGTGGCTCCGTGCATCTGCCCCGACAACCCGATGCCTTTCACACCCGAAAGATCCCGCGCAGCCGCAAGAGTCTGCATCACCGCCTCTGCCGCGGTCAGCCAGTCGGCCGGGGATTGCTCCGACCATCCGTCGGCGGGACGGCTTACCGAAAGCGGCGCCGAAGCCTCCGCCACAACGCGCTGCGCATCGTCGATCACAACGCCCTTCAGCCCGGAGGTCCCGAGATCGAGTCCGATATACATTTCGCTCAAGCCGCCCGATGTTCGGGTTTCTTGCCGGCGATGATCATCGCGAGCAGATCGTCTTCTGTCACATCGGCAACGTTCACGACACCGACGAGCTGACCGTTCTTCATCACCGCGGCCCGGTCGCACAGCGCCTTCACCTGGTGGATGTCGTGGTCGATCAGGAAGATGCCGAGGCCCTGCCGCTTCAACTCGTCGATCAGGTCCGCGACCATCTGCGTTTCCTGCGGGCCCAGCGCCGCTGTGGGTTCGTCCATGATCAGGATCTTCGCGTTGAAGTAGACCGCGCGGGCGATGGCGACCGACTGCCGCTGTCCACCCGAAAGCGCCGAGACGGGCGCCTTGAACTTGCGGAAGTTTGGGTTGAGGCGATGCATGATCTTGCGGGTTTCCGCCTCCATCGCGTCGTCGTCCACGAAGCCGAGGGGCGTGATCAACTCACGCCCCAGGAAGAGATTCGCGGCCGCGTCGAGATTGTCGGCCAGCGCGAGGGTCTGGTAGATCGTTTCGATGTTGTAGCGCCGCGCATCGCGTGGGTTGTTTATCGTGGCCTTTTGGCCGTTGATGAAGATCTCTCCGGCGTCGGCGTGATAGGCACCCGAGAGGCACTTGATGAGGGTCGATTTCCCGGCACCGTTGTGCCCGAGGAGCCCGACCACCTCGCCGGGGAAGAGATCAACGGTGACATGGTCGACGGCCTTGATCCCGCCGAACGACAGCTGGATGTCACGCATTTCGACAAGTGGTGTCCCGCGGGTCATGTCATTTGCCTCCGACGCGCTTGCGATACTGGATGTCGATCCAGACGGCGAGAACCAGCACGAGGCCCACCACAATGTTCTGGTAGGGCGATTCGACGCCGACCATGGCCATGCCGGATTGCAGCGACTGCATCACGAGTGCACCAAGTATGGCGCCGTAGATCGTGCCTATTCCGCCCGAAAGAGCGGTACCGCCGATAACGGCCGCGGCGATCACGCGCAGTTCGTCGAGAGTGCCGATGTCGTTGGTGTGGTTCTGCAGGCGTGCCTGCGCCACCACTGCCGAAAGTGCGCAGAGAAAGCCCATGAGGGCAAAGACCTTGACGGTCAGGAGGCGCGTGTTGATGCCGGACAGTTCGGACGCATCGGGGTTTCCGCCCGTGGCGTAGACGTAGCGGCCGAAGCGGGTGCGCGATGCGATTACCGTCATCATCACCGCGACGACCAGCAGGATCAGGACCGAGATCGGAAGTCCGAAGGCCTCGGTATGGCCTTCCGGCATGACCTCGCCGCGCGCCGCGAACATCCGCTCGAGGCGGCGCACCGGGATCTGGTAGCTGTTCAGGACAGCAATCAGCCCGAGGATCGCCGTGACGAAGATGCAGGCAAGCACGACTTCCGCCCAGAGGGGCTTGACCGGAAAGCCGTGACGCGAACGCGCGCGCCGTGTCCAGAACAGGGCGATGACCGCGGCGGCGGCGGCCACCAGACCGATCAGCCATGACGCGGTTTCCCCAAGCGTTCCCTCGACCCCGCCAAGCATCAGGAAGGTCGGGTCGAGAGGGCCGAGAGTCTGGCCGCTCGACAGGTGCCAGCCGACATTGCGATAGATGAGAAGTCCGCCGAGCGTCACGATGAAGGCGGGTATCCCCTGGTAACCGACGAGCCAGCCATTGAGCGCCCCGAGGGCCGTACCGGTCACAAGGCCCGTGAGGATCGCGATCGGCGCGATCATCGGGTGACCGAGTGGCAGCCCGAATGAGCCGGGCAGGACCCAGACCTGCATCACGCCCATGATCGCCGAACATGTGGCGAGGAGAGAGCCAACCGACAGGTCGATATGCCGGGTCACGATGATGAACACCATTCCGGTCGCCATGATTGCGACACTGACGGTCTGGATCGTGATGTTGAAGATGTTCTGCGGAATAAGGAATCGGCCCGAGGCAAGCCATGTGAACGGATTCATCGCGCTCGAGGTGCGAAGCCCGGTCCAAGCCTGGAAGATCACGCAGATCACGACGAAGGCGCCGATCATTCCGAGCAGGCGGGTGTCGATCTCGAGGGTCTGGATGATTCCGCGTCGCGGTGCGGAAGCCTGTGGGGTCGCCGCGTGGGTCATGCGCTATCCTCGGAGGAAGGGGCAGGCACCCCGGTGGTGGCCGGAGCGCCTCTTGTCAGAATCCGAATATCAGTTGCAGGGGGCTGCGCCGCCGGAGACGCCTTGACAGAGCGTTTCCTTAGAGATCCAGCCCGCGTCGACCACGACGGAGAGGTTGTCCTTAGTGACGGGGACTGGCGCGAGGAACACGGCGTTCATGTCGTTGCCGCCCGGCGTGGTGAAGCTGACCACGTTCGCGACGTCCCCCATGGCCGTACCGCTGGCGAGGGCCACGGCGATTTCGCCCGCCGCCTTGCCAAGCTCGCGCGCGTCCTTCCAGACCGAAACCGTCTGAGTGCCGAGCGCGACGCGGTTCAGGGCCGCGTGGTCGCCGTCCTGGCCGGAGACCGGAATGCCTTGCATGCCCTGAGCCGTCAACGCGGCGACGACGCCACCCGCAGTGCCGTCGTTCGAGGCAACCACCGCATCGACCCCGTTCGAGGTCTCGGTGAGGATCTGCTCCATGTTGCGCTGTGCGTTCGCGGGCAGCCAGCCGTCGGTATAGGCTTCACCAACGATGGTGATCTTGCCGGCATCGATCGCAGCCTGGAGGATCTCCTGCTGACCGCCGCGCAGGAAGTCAGCGTTCGGGTCGGTGTTGGAGCCCTTGATCATGACGTAGCGGCCTTCCGGCGCGGCTTCGAGCACGGCACGGGCCTGCATCCGGCCAACCTCGACGTTGTCGAAAGTCAGGTAGAACGCGCGGCTGTCCTCGATCAGGCGGTCATAGGCAATGACCGGAATGCCGGCATCCGCCGCGGCCTGCACTGCCGGGATCACGGCCTGGGTGTCCTGAGCCAGAACGATCAGGGCATCGACGCCTTGCGCCATGAGGCTTTCGATGTCGGACAGCTGCTTGGCCGAGGACGACTGGGCGTCGGCCGAAACGTAGGTGGCGCCTGCGGCTTCGAGCGCTGCCTTGATGGCCGCTTCGTCGGTCTTCCAGCGCTCTTCCTGGAAGTTGGACCAGCTGACCCCAACGGTCTGGGCAAAGCTGGGCGTCGAAAGGCCGGCCGCGGCAACCGCGGCGGCCAGGATCAGAGTGCGCATCCTGTAACCTCCCTGATGGCACGATCCCCCGCGAGGTTCGCAGGGGGTCGGTTCGGCGGATTCGCCGTAACAGACCTCAGAGTGCCGATGATAATTTCAGTTGTCAAAATAAAAAATGCCGCACATCCTCGGTGAGCGTGGGAACAGGGCAGATATACTTCCCTTTTGCTGACGAATGCGCCCACTGGTTGCGTCGAAGCGCCTGAGGGACGCCCAATTAAGTTCGGGTTGGTGAAAAAATGAAGTCGCTTGAAGGCCATCCCGCCGCCGCCGTGCCCGCCAATGCGGAGGATCGGATCGGCGTCGGCCCGCTGATCCAGCCGATCGGGGATTCCCTCCGCCCGCTGCGGCAGCAAGTCTTCGAGCGTATACGGGCGGCGGGATATCTTCCGCGGGTCCAGGTTGCAAAGGATCTGGCCGTCAGTCCTGCCTCGGTCACGGCGATCACGTCCGAACTCATCGAGACCGGTCTGATCGAAGAGGTGCCCCTGCCACGCGAGGCAGATTCGACCCGAGGACGCCCGCCGGTGGCCCTCGGGGTGCGCCCCGGAGCCCACCTGGTTGCAGGTATCAAGATCTCCGACCGCGAGCACACGGCCGTCATAGTGGACTTCTCCGGCAAGCTGATCGCCAGCGAGCAGATCGGGTCGCGCCCGGGCGAGCAGGAGCTTTCGGCCATTCTCGGCGCGACCGAGGCGCTCGTTTCGCGCGTCACGGAACGAGCCGGAATCCCGCGTGAGCGCCTGACGGCCTTGGGGCTCGGGGTCCCCGGCTTCGTCGACGCCGCGTCGGGACGGGTCGCCTGGTCTCCGGTGTTGCGCGAGCGCGACGTTCCACTTGCTTCCGCCGTGGCTGCGCGGCTGGGAGTTCCGGTTCACATAGACAACGATGCGAACCTCGTCGCGCTGGCGGAATTGTGGTTCGGGGCCGGCCGCACACTCGCCGACTTCGCGGTTGTGACCATCGAGCACGGCGTGGGGATGGGGTTGGTGCTCAACCACAGGATCTATCGTGGAACGCGTGGTCTGGGGATGGAACTCGGACATACCAAGGTGCATCTCGACGGCGCCCTCTGCCGCTGCGGCCAGCGCGGCTGTCTCGAAGCCTACGTGGCCGACTACGCCCTAGCCCGGGAGGCAACAACAGCGCTCAATTGGCTCCACCGCGAAGGGCAGCCCGTGAACATCCTGCTGGAAAGTCTGTTCGATCAGGCAAAGGCCGGCAACGGCGCCGCGCGCACCATCTTCCGCCGGGCGGGCCGCTATCTGGCCCTCGGGCTAGCGAATGTCGTGAACCTCTTCGACCCAAGCCTCATCATCCTGTCGGGCGAGCGGATGCGGTACGACTACCTATACGCCGCCGACACACTGGCAGAAATGGAAAGCCTGATGCTCGCGACGAACCGCCCACCGCCCACGATCGAGGTTCATGCCTGGGGCGATCTGCTCTGGGCTCATGGCGCTGCGGCACTTGCACTTTCGGCGGTCAGCGAAGCGATCCTCGGAACATCGCGCGAGGCAGCGGCTTGAGCCTGATCCTCCGCGCCGCCGTGGTTCTGCTTGCAGGTTCACCTTCGGTGTTCGCCGAGACCACGCCCTTCTTCCTCGATCGTTCGAGTGCGCTGCCTGTATCGCATGTCTACGATGGCGGCTGGGAGCACTTTGTCGGGGGCGGCGTTTCGGCGTTCGACTGTAACGCCGATGGCCTGCCTGACCTTGTCGCCGCAGGCGGCGAGAACCCGGCCCGCGTTTTCGTTAACGCTACCACGGCCCCGGGTGAAGCTGTCGATTTCATCCTTGGCGCGTTTCCCGAGATCACGGGCGTAACGGGTCTTTGGCCGCTGGACATCGACGGCGACGGTTGGCTCGACCTTGCGGTTCTTCGGGTCGGTCCGAACATGCTGCTGCGCGGAGGTCCGGATTGCATGTTTTCCGATGCATCCGGTGAGTGGGGCTTTGATGCTGGTGAGGCCTGGTCAACCTCCTTCGCCGCAACCTGGGAGCCGGGACATGCTCTCCCGACCCTTGCGATCGGAAACTATGTTGACCGCAAGAAGCCGGATGGTCCTTTCGAGGCATGTGACGCGAACGAACTGCACAGGCCGCATGCGGGAAACTACGGTCAGCCTGTAGCCATTCAGCCCGGATACTGCGCATTGTCGATGCTGATCTCCGACTGGAGACGAAACGGGAAACCCGAGCTTCGCATCTCCAATGACAGACACTATTACGTGCGAAACGGCCACGAAGAGATGTGGCGCCTTGTGCCTCTGGGTCCAAGGACGGAGGCCGAGGGGTGGCCGAGGATTTCGCTGTGGGGCATGGGCATTGCCAGCCACGACATCACCGGGGACGGGTTGCCCGAGGTTATGCTGACATCGATGGGCGACCAGTTGCTCCAGTTCAACACCGGAGACGGGTTCCGCAACGCGCCTTATGAGATCGGGACCTACGCCCAGCGGCCACACATCGGAGATGACGGCCGGCCGTCGACGGGATGGCATGCCGAGTTTGGTGACATCGACAATGATGGCCGGGCAGACCTCTTCATCGCCAAGGGTAATGTCGAGCAGATGCCCAGCAACGCGATTCATGATCCGAACAACCTGCTGATGCAGAGCGCAGATGGATCCTTCGTCGAGGTCGCGGCGTCCGCAGGTATCGCAACGGCCGAACGGTCGCGCGGGGCGGCGCTTGTCGATCTCAACAGTGACGGACGTCTCGATATCGTCGTGGTCAACCGCCGCGCCCCAATGGAGGTTTGGGAGAACGCGACCGAACGGACGGGCACCTGGCTGGCCGTCGAAGTTCGGCAGGCTGGGCCCAATGTCAACGCTGTCGGCGCATGGGTGGAGGTGCGCGCCGGGGGCAGGGTGTTGTCACGCGAAGTTACTGTGGGCGGCGGGCATGGTGGTGGCCAAAGTGGTCCGCTGCACTTTGGGCTCGGTACCGAGACAGAGGCGGACATCCGGGTGATCTGGCCTGATGGCGAGGCGTCGGACTGGAGCAGGGTCGAAACGGGCCGGCGGTGCATCGCCACCCGAGACGGGGCGCAACTGGTCCTGCACTAGAAGGGCCCGAGCGAGGCGTGTATGGCTTGGGAATGTTGTTCACGCGGCGCACCGCCATAGCCACTCTAGTTGCGTCCTCGGCATGCGCACCGCGTGCAATGGTTTCCGTGGTTCCGCC
>CAZOHN010000065.1:0-16177 GCA_964579325.1 uncultured Rhodobacterales bacterium | reverse complement strand
AGGCCTACATCCTCGCGCGCGACTTCCTCGACGGGGCGCCCTCGGCGATGGTGCTGGGCGACAACATCTTCTTCGGCCACGGCCTGCCCGAGATGCTCCACCGCGCCGGGGCGAAGGGGCAGGGGGGCACCGTCTTCGGCTACCGCGTCGCCGACCCCGAGCGCTACGGCGTGGTGGCCTTCGAGGGCGAGACGGTCATCGGCATCGTCGAGAAGCCCGAGGTGCCGCCCTCGGATTATGCGGTGACCGGGCTCTACTTCCTCGACGGCACCGCGCCCGCGCGCGCGGCAGAGGTGACGCCCTCGGCGCGGGGCGAACTGGAGATCGTCACGCTGCTCGAGATGTATCTCGCCGAGGGCTTGCTGGAGGTCGAGAGGATGGGCCGCGGCTTCGCCTGGCTCGACACCGGCACGCATGGCAGCCTGCTCGACGCGGGCAACTTCGTGCGCACGCTGCAGGAACGCCAGGGCCTGCAGACCGGCAGCCCCGACGAGATCGCCTTCGGCCAGGGCTGGATCGACCGCGAGGGGCTGGCGGCGCGGGCGCGGCTCTTCGGCAAGACCGGCTACGGCCGCTACCTGTCCCGGCTTCTGGGCGAGTGAGCGGGCCGCCCGGCCCGGTCCGGCCCGCGCCTCAGCTGTAGTAGCCGTAGTCGCCGTAGCCCACGCTCTCGTCGAGGTGGCGGCACTGGTTCAGGACCACGCCGAGGACATTGGTGTACTCGGCGATCTCGCGCTCGCAGACGTCGAGCTCCTTCGTCGTCGTGCGGTCGGCCGCGGCGACGAGCAGCACGCAGTCGATGTGGCGCAGGAAGGCGCGGGCATCCTCGATCACCAGAAGCGGCGGCAGGTCGAAGATCATCAGGTCCGGCTTGTAGGTGGCATCCACCTCGGCCAGCGTGTCGAGCGTGCGCTGGCTGAGCAGCAGCGTGCCGGGATCGGGTGCGGCGCGGCCCGCAAGGCTGATCGCCACGCTGTCCTGGATGCGCAGCGCCTGCTCGGCGAAGGGCACCTCCCCCGAGAGCATCCTGGTGATCTCGTTCGGAGGCGTGATGCCGAGGACCTTGTCCATGTTCGGCCGGCGCAGGTCGAACTCGAACAGCATCACGCGCATGTCCGTCTGCCGCCCGAAGCCCATCGCCAGGTTGCAGGCGATCGTGGTCTTGCCGCAGGACGGCGAGGGCGAGGTGATCGCGAGCCGCTTCCAGCCGTTCTTTTCCATCTGCATGCGGATCTTGGTCCGCAGCACGTCGAAGGGCACGGCGGCGGGATCGGCCGCGGAACTCAGGACCCGGTTGCGCACCAGGTGCCCCTGGTCGGGCGTCATGACGCGCAGTGAATCCCAGGCGGCAGCGGCAGCGGCAGCACCGCGCGCGCCGGAAGCCCCGGCTGCCCCCGGGGTCCGGAGTGCGGGGCTGGCCGGCCGGATCGTGCCGCCCTCGGCGGGGAGGACGGGATCGCCACGCTTCGCGCGGGCCGATTGCAGGGCTTGCTGAAGTTTTTCCATCTTGCGTCGTGCGGCGTCCGGAACAGGGGTGTCTGGGTCAGATCATGTCGGGTGGTCGGGTCAGGCGAGGCCGATCCGGCCGAGCAGGCGGCTGACCAGGAGATCGAGCGGAAGGTAATAGGTATCGACCGCCCAGAGCGCGGCGGGAACGCCGACCATCACCACCGCGAGGGCCGCGAGCCGCAGCGAGCGCCGCACCCGCCGGTGCCAGACCGTCTCGATGTAGGGGATCGTCGCCAGCGGCGCGATCCCGAGCGCCCGGGTCAGCTCGGCCGGCCGGCGCACGGTGCGGTTCAGCACCTCGAGCAGCAGGAAATAGGCTGCCGCCAGCGCAAGGCCCGCACCGACGCCCATCGCGGCGATCAGCGGCCGGTTCGGGCTGGAGGGCGCGTTCGGCACCGTGCCCGGTTCGATCAGCGAGATGCGCTGCCCGCGCGAGCTGAACTCGATGCGCTCGCCGAGACGGGCCTGGGCGAGGCTCGCCACCGCCCGGTCGTACTGCCCGCGGACGTTGGCATAGTCGCGCTCCATCGTCTCGAGGGCGATCATCTTCTGCGGCGTCTCGGCCATTGCCGCCTCGAGCCTGCCGAGTTCGGCCTCGGCGGTGGCGACCTCGGTGTCGATCGCGGCGATGCGCTGGTCGATCTCGGAGAGCTGCAGCTCCAGAAGCGCCTGGGCCGGATCGGCCGACCCGGCGGCCACGCCGGATTCCGCGGCGACCTGGACCCTGACCTGCTCGATCCGGGTCTTGAGCGTGGTGATCCGCGGATTGCTTTCGGAATAGATGGTGAGCGCCGAGCTCAGCTCGGCCTCGAGCCGGGCGAGCTCGGTCGCGGCGGGGCTGAGCTGCACCCGGCCCGACCCGCCCGGAACCTGACCGGTCGCCTCGAAGACCGAGACGATCCGCTGCCGCTGCTCCTCGATCGAGGTCTTCTCGCGGATCGCGACGGCGATCCGCTCGTTCAGGACGGTCTGCCGCGAGACCTGACGGTCGAGACTGCCGGGCAGCGAATTGGGGTTGGCAGACTGGTATTCGCTGATCCGCGCGCTGCGCTGGTCGAGTTCGGCGCCGAGGCGCGCGGCCTCCTGCTCGAAGAACTGCAGCGTGTCGCCGGCGCGGCCGGTACGGTCGCGCACGTTGGTCTCGGTGATCCGTGTGACGTATTCGTTGACCACCGCCGCCGCGGTCTGGGCGGTGCCGGCGGTGAAGCTGATCGAGGCGAGCACCGGCGCCGGCGTGCCGCGCGGCGTGGACACCCGCTGCACGTCGAACCGGGTCTGGCGGCGCATCGCGGCCACGATGTCGTCGGGCGACATCGTGCCGGACTCGCCGAAGACGCGGAACTTGTTGGCGATGTCGATCAGGTTTGCCCGGGTCAGGAGTTGCTGGCGGACCAGTTCGACCTCCTCGGCGGCCGAGGTCTGCACCGTCGAGGCCGCGAGGTTGGTCGGGATCCGGGGCGTCTCGAGCAGGAGACGGGCCGAACTCTGGTAGGTGGTCGGCAGCTTCACCGCGACGGCGAAGCCGATGCCGGAGCACAGCAGGAACAACGCCACCATGACCGGCAGGCGCCGCAGCACGAGCTTCCAGTAGAACTTCATGTCCATCTTATTCCGCGGCCTCCCGCGAGCTGTCGGTCGGCGGCTCGGCCACCCGCGAGGTCAGAAAGAACGGATCCGAGGTCCGGGTGTTCAGGAACAGCCCGTCGGCCAGCAGTTCGGCCACCGTCGCCGCGGTGATGACGGTCAGCCCGTCGCTCGCGGCATAGACGAGCGCGAGGTCGCAGAGCTTGTTGACGAGCCGGGGAATGCCCCCGGTCTCGGCATGGATCGCCGCGATCGCGTCCGCGGCGAACTCCTGGCCGGTGCCGCCGGCATGGCGGAGCCGGTGGTGGATGTAGGCCGCGGTCATCGCGGCGTCGAAGGGATCGATGTGGTAGGTCGCGGTCACCCGCTGGGCGAACTGGCGCAGCGAGGGCCGGGTGATGACCTCGCGCAGCTCGGGCTGGCCCACCAGGATGAGCTGCAGCAGCTCGTCCTTGTTGGAATTGATGTTGGTGAGCATGCGCAGCTCTTCCAGCGCCTCGACCGAGAGGTTCTGCGCCTCGTCGATCACCAGCACCGTGTGCCGCCCCTCGGCGTATTCGCCGATCACGAAATCCTGGAAGGCCTGGAACATCGCCACGTAGTCGGCATCCGCCGGCGCCGGGACGTCGAGCGCGTTCAGCACCCAGCGCAGCAGTTCACCCCGGCCGCCCTGCGCGTTCGAGATCAGCCCGATCGTGGTGGTGTCGTCGAGCGAGCGCAGCAGCCGCTGGATCAGCGTGGTCTTGCCGGTGCCGACCTCGCCGGTCACCACGGTCAGCGGGGCACGGGTGACGATGCCGTATTCCAGCACCGCGAAGGCGCGCTTGTGGGCGTTCGACCAGAACAGGAAGTCGGGATCCGGCAGCAGCGTGAACGGCCGCTCGGTGAAGCCGAAGAACTCGGTGTAAAGCTCAGCGCTCACGAAACCAGGACCACTCTATTTCCGTCACCACAGCCGCAGCGTCCCGCGCAGGCGGGACAGGACCCCTCGCGGGACCCTCCTCCGGCGCGCCCGCTTATAGGCCAAAGGTAGAGATGATGACACGACATAATGATGGCAAGGAGAAGGCCTCCGGAAAAGTGCTGCGGCGTGGCGGGGTCTGATTCTCTTCCGCACCGCCCATTGTTGCATCCAAGTATACAAAAAAACGGAAAGCCCGGGTTTATCGTGGCACGGGCGTGGGACCGCCGCCGCGGCCGGCAGACACGAAGCGGTGAGGAAACCGGCAGGATGTCCGGGTGGCGCGGCAGAGCCGTTCATTTTCAGGGATTTGAACCCGGATCGATACAAGCTTCGGGATTCCTGACTTTCATTAACCCAGCCTTAATGTTACCGAAGTGTTGGGTCTGACAGCTAAGCCTGATCGTGCCCGTCCGGAGACTCGGTCGTGCTCTCCGGGGTGTTGGTAACGGTGAAGTACGGTCTTTGTGATCGGAGAGTTCCTTATGACGTTCCATCTGACAGACATTCCCGCGGGAGCGGAGACCCGGCAGCCTGTGGCGCCGGCAGTCTCGGTCTATCGCACCGGATTCAAGCGCCTTCTCGAGACCCTTTTCATTCTCGCCGCATTGCCGATCGTGCTTCCGACCGTGCTCGTGCTGGCGCTTTTCGTGGCCTCCGACGGATATTCGCCGTTCTACAGCCAGAAGCGCGTGGGCCGCGGCGGCCGGATCTTCCGGATGTGGAAGCTGCGCACCATGGTGCCGAACGCCGACGCGCTGCTCGATGCCTACCTCGCCCGCGACCCGGCGGCGAAGCACGAATGGGACACCACCCAGAAGCTCAAGGACGATCCGCGGATCACCGCGGTCGGCCGGGCGCTGCGCAAGACCTCGCTCGACGAGCTGCCGCAGCTGTGGAGCGTGCTGACCGGCGACATGGCCCTCGTCGGCCCGAGGCCGATGATGGTCGACCAGCAGTCGCTCTACCACGGCCAGTCCTACTACCGGCTGCGTCCGGGGATCACCGGGCCCTGGCAGATCTCGGACCGCAACGCCTGCGAGTTCCGCGACCGGGTGCGCTACGACGACCAGTACGACCGCGAGGTCTCGCTCGCGACCGACGTCGGGATCCTCGTCCGCACCGTCATGGTGGTGATTCGCGGCACCGGCTACTGAGCCGGCGGCCCTTCAGCGCCGCTTGCGGGCCAGCCTGCGCTCCATCAGCGCCTTCAGCGCCGCCTCGTAGGCCCCGAGCTTGGTGATGCCGCGCGCGAAGGCCTCGTCCATCTCGCGGGCAAGCGCGTCCCGCACCTCGTAGGCGGCAATGATCTTGTTGAGGACCGCCTCGCCGGTCTCGGCGGTGCAGTCCACCGTCCGCTCGAAGCCGAGGCTGCCGAAGAGGCCCGCGAACTTGCGGCTGTAGGCCATCGGCACCACCGGCACGCCCGAGGAGAAGGCGGCGATGCAGGCATGCATCCGCGCCCCCATGAAGAAATCCATCCCCGCGATGTAGCTCTTGGCCTCGGAGGGCGAGGCGAAGGCGGGGGCGAGGCGAACGCCGGGAAACTCGGCGGCGAGCGCGGCGCTGGGGGCGGTGTCGAACTCCGAGCCGTCATCCTCGAGCGGGCCCACCACATGGGGCACGAGGTGCACCTCGCAGCCGTCCGGGTGGCCCTGGAAATGGGTGATGAGCGCCCGGATCAGCGCGGGATAGTCCATCGCGATGCCGAACTTGTTGTTGCCGGTGCGTGCGGTGCGCATCAGGAGCCCCGAGACGTTGATCCCGACCCGCACCGGGCCGCCCGGCGGACGCGGGGCAGGGCGGTCCCAGGGCAGGCGCAGCGCCACGTCGGAGGCCTCGATCACCTCGCGCCGGATCCCCATCTCGCGGGCGAAGGCGGTGGACTTGGCGTCGCGGGTGGCGACGATGGCGGCCGAGTTCAGCACCCGGCGGGCGAGGAACAGCGACCGCGGCCGGTGGAACGGGCCGATCGTCTGTGGCGCCATCACCAGCGGCGTGCCCGCGAGGCGGGTGAGATACTGCATCGCGAACATCCGGTTCAGCCGCGCGACACTATATATGTCGGCGAAGCTGTCGCCCGCGCCGATGTCGATCACGATGTCGGACCGGCGGGCGAGCGCGAAGAAGCCGGTCGGCCTCACGAGGCTGCGACCGGTCAGGTCGAAGATCCGGATATCGGGCCCCTCGACGTAGGCCGGATAGGGCTCGCGCCAGGTGGCGATGGTGATGCGCAGCTCGGCGCCTATCTCGCGGGCGAGGCGGCGCAGGATCTCGACCTCCGAGACGGTGAGCGCGCCGACGCCCAGGTTGGGCGAGCGGGCGGAGTGCGAGGTCAGGCAGATGTCGAGCATGAAACGGGTCCTGGTACCAAACGGCGGCGGCGCTCAGCCACGCGGCTTGAGCGCGCGGCGCAGCATGCCGAAGAAGTTGCGGAAATTGCGGCGGGCGGGGTTCTGCCGCGCGGCGGCGACAAGGTGCAGGCCGCGATAGGCGGGGACGGGGCGGAGCGCGAGGCGCAGGGCAAGCAGGCGCGCCAGAAGCGCACGGCGCCGCTCGCGCTGGCCGGGCTGGATCGCGGCGAGGCCGGCGGGGTCGAAGGGCTGCACCGCGACATGGCCGGCGGCGACGGCTGCGGCGAGGATCTCCGCGCCGAGGGGGGTGCGGGCGACGACGAGGCTCACGCCGTCGGCTTCCTCGAACAGCGGATAGCCCTCGGTATCGCTCTCCCAGGCATCGGCGCAGACCAGGTCGGCGGCGGTGCCGGTGCCGTCGGCGCAGACCTTGCAGCGGTGCTGGACGTGGCGCGAGAGCACCCCGCCCCAGCTCTCGTGATAGCTCATCGAGCGTTCCGAGCCGTCCTTCAGCGTGGCGGTCGCGCGCCCCGGCCAACCCTGGCCTCGGTAGCGGAAGGCCGCGACCTCGTCGGGCGGAGTGCCGAGGGCAGCGAGCACCTCGCGTGCGCCGCGTTCGGAGGGGACGCCCGCGCAGAAGAACGACAGGATCACCGGGAAGGCGCGGGCGACGTCGGGATCGCGGGCTGCGAGCGCGCGCAGCGCGGCGGCGTCGCAGGGCTTGCCGACGAAGGCGTGGCGGCGGCCCGAGGCGACGCAGGCCGGCACCTCGGCGAGCGGCGCCGAGGCGGCATAGCGCGAGCCCGCGGCGGCCTCGATCCCCGCGCGGTCGGTGGAGAGGGCAGGGGCGTTGCCCCAGGGCCGCGCCGGGTCGGCCCCGGTCTGCAGCACGGCTTCGACCGTGCCGCTCTCGACCAGGTGCACCAGCAGCCCCGAGAGCGCGCCGCCCGAGGCGCCGGCATGGCGGAGCCGCGGGTCGGCGGCCCAGCCGGTGTGCATCGCCACGAAGGGCCCCCAGAGCACATGATCGGTCCGGCTCTCCGCCTCGACCACCTGGCCGAGGCCGGGGCAGACCTCGGCGACGCGGGCGTCCTCGGCCGCCGTGAGGGCGCCCGACTGGACCGGGCGCAGGAAGCCCGGGGCGGCCAGGTCCATCGCCACCCGGCCCGGTGCGATCGCCGCGCAGGCGCCGCAGCCGGCGCAGAGATCGCCGCGGGCGACGCGGGCGAGGCTCGGGGCGGCGGCAGTCGTCATGGGGTACGCTCTTTCGGGCCGGGGTGGGGGGATCTGGACTTGGGTCGCGTCGCTTCTTGCCGCCGGACCGGGCGTTTGGCCAGTGCGATCTCGCCCGGGCCGCTGCCGGCAGTGTCACGACCGTGATGCGGAGACTGGAATATCGGCATTTCCCAAACTGTCACGGTCTTCTAGGATGGTGGTCGTCATTTTGCCCCGATCCCATCCTAGTCGGGGACTTTGTTGCGAACCGAAGAACACAACCGCGATATCCGAGGTCCTGCCTTGCCCCGTCCCCCCCTGTTCCGCCTCGCCCTCGCCCTTGTCCTCGTTGCCGGCCTCGCCGCCTGCGATTCCGCCGAGGAGCGGGCCGAGAAACATTTCCAGAGCGGCATGCAGCTTCTCGAGACCGGTGAGACGGACAAGGCGCTCGTCGAGTTCCGCAACGTGTTCAACCTGAACGGCCGCCACCGCGAGGCGCGCCGGACCTATGCCGAGGTCCTGTCGAGCCGCGGCGACACGCGCGGCGCCTACGGGCACTACCTGCGCCTGGTCGAGCAGTACCCCGACGACGGGCCGGCGCTGATCGAGCTCGCGCAGATGGCCTTCGAGAGCCAGAACTGGGAGGAATTCGACCGCCACGGCGCCGCAGCGGTGGCCGCCGCACCCGCCGAGGCGGCGGTCAAGGCGATCGACGTGGGGCTGAAGTATCGCGCCGCCGTGCTGGCCGAGGATGCCGCCGCGCGGGGCGAGGCGCTGAAGGCGGCGCTCGCGCTGCGCGAGGACATGCCCGACAGCCCTATCCTGCGCCGGGTGATCGTGGACGGATACCTGCAGGACCGCGATTTGGACGCCGCGCTGGCCGAGATCGACCGGACCCTCGCGGCCGAGCCCGACAACGACGAGGCCCGCGCCACCCGCATCGCGATTCTCGCCGAGACCGGCAACATGGACGGCGTCGAGGCGGAGCTGAAGGCGATGGTCGCGCTCAACTCCGAGGACGAGGCGGCCCGCGCCACGCTCCTGCGCTTCTATCTCTCGCGCGGCCAGCGGGACGAGGCCGAGGCGGTCCTGCGCGAGGGCGCGGACCCGGCGGCCGAGGAACCGGCCGCCTATCTCGCGCTGGTCCGGTTCGTGCTGCAGCTCCGTGGCCCCGAGGCGGCGATTGCCGAGCTGGACACCGGGATTGCCGCGCGCGAGGCGGCCGGCGGCGATACGCGGGGCCTGCGCGCGGTGCGCGCCGGGGTCGACTTCGAGCTCGGGCGGCGCGATGAGGCGATCGCTGCGGTCGAGGCGGCGCTGGAGGGGGCTCCCGCCGGCGAGGAGACCCGGCGGATCAAGATCGCGCTGGCCAAGATGCTCGGCGCGACCGGCAACGAGGTCGGTGCCCGCCGCCTCGTCGAGGAAGTGCTGGCCGAGGACCGCAGCCAGGTTGACGCGCTGAAGATGCAGGCGGTCTGGCAGATCACCGCCGACGACGTGGACGGCGCGGTCGCCACGCTCAGGACCGCGCTCGACCAGGCCCCGCGCGACGCCGAGGCGATGACGCTGATGGCCGAGGCCTATTCCCGCGGCGGCAGCCACGAGCTTGCGCGCGACTTCCTGTCGCTGGCGGTCGAGGCCTCGGGCGCGGCACCGGAGGAATCGATCCGCTACGCGCGGCTGCTGATCGGCGAGGAGCGCTTCCAGCCGGCCGAGGACACGCTGATCGCCGCGCTGCGCATCGCGCCGGGCAACGAGGAACTCCTGACCCAGCTCGGCCAGCTCTACCTCGCCATGGAAGACCAGGCCCGCGCCCGCCAGGTGATCGACACCCTGCGCCGGAGCACGGCCGATACGGCGCGCCGGACCGCGGACCTGCTCGAGGCGGAGCTCCTCGCCCGGACCGGCGGCACCGACGAGGCGATCGCTTTCCTCGATGGGCTGGCTGTCGAGGGTGATGTCGGTGCCCGGATCGCGGCGATCCGCGCCCGGCTCGGCGCGGGCGATGCCGCCGGTGCGCTGGCCGCGGCCGAGGAACTGGCCGCCGAGCAGCCCGACAATCCCAACCTGCGCTTCATGCGCGCCGCGGTGCGCGCCGCGGCCGGCGACCTGCCCGGCGCCGAGGAGGACTACCGCGCGCTCACGGCCGCCGCGCCGCAGGCGCCGCAGGTCCGGCTCCAGCTCGCCCGGATCCTCGCCTCGCAGGGCCGGTCCGACGAAGCCGAAGCCGCGATCGACGAGGGGCTCGTCGCCACCCCGGACGCGCCCGACCTCTTGTGGGCCAAGGCCTCCTACCTCGAGCGCCGCGCCGACATCGATGGCGCGATCGCGATCTACGAGGCGCTCTACGCGCGGGATTCGACCTCCGTGATCGTCGCCAACAACCTCGCGAGCCTGCTGTCGACCTGGCGCGACGACCCCGAGAGCCTCGAGCGCGCCTATGCCATCGGCCGGCGGCTGCGCAGCACCGAGGTCCCGGCGCTGGCCGATACCTATGGCTGGATCCTGCACCGCCGGGGCGAACACGCCGAGGCGGCGGGCTATCTCGAGAAGGCTGCGGCGGGGCTGCCGGAGGACGCGCTGGTGCAGTACCACCTGGGTGCGGCCTACCTGGCGCTCGACCGCAAGGCCGAGGCGCTCGTGCAGTTCGAGAAGGCGGTCAGCCTCGCCGGTGCGATCGACACCCGGCCGCAGATCGGCATCGCGCGCGCCGAGATCGAGAAGCTGAAGGCCGAGGACGTGGAGTAAGGCCCCGGGGTGCGTGGCCAGGCGCGCGCCCGGACCTCCCTTTGCCGGACCCCGCGAGCGTAGCGGCCAGGGCACATGGCCCCGGCCCGCGGCGGGGCCTGTACGATTAAGCCTTTCGTTCCAGCGCCGCACAGGGCAAAACTCATGTGCAAGTGGGGCATGACAAGAGGGCTCTGACCATGAAGACCTTTTTCGCGGCGTTCCGGATGCTGGTCGCGGCAGCCGTCACCGTCGCCGGATTCGCCGCCACATTCGCCTCCGGCGCCCTGGCCCAGGACAGCTACCGCATCCGCCCCGGCGACACGCTCCGGGTCGAGGTATTCGAGGATCCGTCGCTGAACCGCGATGTCATCGTGCTGCCCGACGGCCGGATCAGCTTTCCCTTCGCGGGCACCGTGCAGGCGGGCGGGCTGAGCATCCCCGACGTGCAGTCCGCGCTCGCGCAGGGCATCGCGTCGAACTTCGCCAACACGCCCAACGTCTTCGTCTCGATCCCGACGCTGCCGCAGGCGCCGGCCGCGGCGGCGGTGTCGCGCGCGGCGGCCACGATCAGCGTCTATTTCGTGGGCGAGTTCGCCGCCCCCGGCAAGAAGGACGTCGCCCCCGGCACGACCTTCCTGCAGGCGCTGGCGCAATCGGGCGGGTTCTCGAACTTCGCCGCCGAAAAGCGCGTCCAGCTGCGCCGCCCCGACCAGTCGGTCTACACCATCGACTACCGCGCGGTCGCCAACGGCACCTCGACCTTCCGTGACGTGACGCTGCAGAACGGGGACGTGATCCTCGCGCCGCAGCGGAGGTTGTTCGAGTAGGCCGATGCCCCTGCGCCAGGCCCTCCGCCTCAGCTCCGGCATCCGCCCTGCGGCCCTCGTCCTGGGCGTTGTCCTCGCGACGGGGCTCGCGGGGGGCATTCCGGTCGCGCTGGCGCAGGAAGAGGAGGGCGGCCTCCGGCTGCGCCTGACCCTCAGCCCCTCGGTGGTCTGGCGCGACAACCCCGACCTGGTGGCCGACCCCGGCCCGGCCGAGGCCGCGCTGCGGGCCGGAATCGACCTGGGCTTCTCGAGCGTGACCCGGACCCAGGCCCTGCGGTTTTCGGCCAGCGGTGCCTTTGACACCGACGAAGAGGTCGGACGCGACGGAATCTCCGATCCGCTCCTGCGGCTGAGCTACGCCCTGACCGGCGCCAATGCCCGCTTCGACGCCTTCGCGACCTACCGCGAGAGCGACCTCGACGACCGGAACTTCTCGCTCGATCTCGACGGCGACGGAATCGACGACGACGACCCCGTCATCACCTTCTCGGGCGGCTTCCGCGAGGACCTGCGCTACGGCTTCGGCTTCGAGACCGGGCTCGAGGCGCCCTTCGGCTTCCGGATTGACGCCTCGCGGCGCGAGCGGAGCTATGCCGATACCACCGACCCCGAGCTGACCGACAGCGAGGAGACGGAAGTCTCCGCCCTGGTGCGGTTCCGGATCGACCCGCGGATCACGCTGCGCATCACCGCCAGCCAGACGGTCTTCGAGGACCAGGACGCCGACGAGACCCGCCGCACCACGACGAAGGCCGGTGTCGGCGGCAGCTTCGCGCTGAGCCCGGTGCTGACGCTCGAGGCCGACATCACGCAGGATCGGGTCGAGACCGAGCGGCTCTCGGGCGACAGCCTGCGCGAGGGCACGGGCTTCGACTTCGCGCTGGTGCGCGACATGCCGAACGGCACGCTTTCGGCCGAGGTCTCGCGCGACATCGACCAGAACGGCAACCGCGACGATCTCCGGGTGACCCGGGAGATGACGCTTGCCAACGACGCGGCGCTCTCGTTCGCGGTGGGCCTCGGCCGCAGCGAGGACCTCGACTTCCGGGCGCTGGCACAGCTCTCCTACGACCAGCCGCTGAAGAACGGCCGGATCGGCGCGCGGCTGAGCCAGGAGGTGCGCAGCACCGACGACGACGAGGCCATCGTCGACACGCGGTTCAGCGCGAACTGGTCGCGCGAGCTGACGCCCACCACCGCGCTTGCGCTGAATGTCGGCCTGACCAACCTCGAGGCGCTCGACCCCGCCGGGCAGGACCGCCGCCGCACCAGCGTCGGGCTCGACCTCGTGCGGCAGCTCAGCCCGCGCGACAGCCTCCGGGCGGGCTTCGACATCTCCGAGCTGGAGATCTCGGGCCCGGGCGGCAGCTCCAGCGAGGAGCGCGTCGACATCGACATGAGCTACAGCCGGCTGCTCGTCGAGGACTGGTCGCTCGTGGCGAGCTATGCCTACAGCGCCCGGACCGACACCGGGGCCGCGGGACGCTATGGCAACACCGTCTCGCTGGGACTGCAGAAGACCTTCGACATCCGACCCTGACGAGGATCCGCATGGGGGGGGAGCGCCGCTCCGCCTCTCGTGACCGGTGACTGCGAGCCTTTCTCTCGCCTCGATTATTGCTTTCTGCTAGAACGCCTCGACCCGGCGGGAGGAGCCGGGTCCGGTTTGAGGGCGGTGAGGCCCGCAAGAGGATTAGACGGACGTGGACGCGAGCCAACACCAATCCCCCGCCCTGCCGGCGCTGCAGCGCATCAACCTCCCGGGACTTGGGCTGTTCGTGCTCCTGATGCTCGCGGCGGTGCCGGTGTTCTGGCTGGGCTTTGTCTCGCTGGCCCGCGCCTGGTCGACGCCCGAATACAGCCACGGCCCCCTCATCCCCTTGATTTCGCTTTATCTCTTCCTGCGCGAGATGCGCCGGATGGAGCCGGTGAAACCGGTCGTGCACGACCGCTGGCCGGGCGTGGCGATCATCGTGCTGGCGCTTGGCGTGGCGATCATGGGCAACATCATGCAGGTTGCCGACATCGTGACCTACGCCTTCATCATCTGGGTGGGCGGCGTGGTGATGACGGTGTTCGGCTGGGAGCGCGGCATGAAGCACCAGCTCGGCGTGGTGCACCTGGTGTTCATGCTGCCGCTGCCGCAGTTTCTCTACTGGAAACTCACCATTTTCCTGCAGGGCGTCTCGTCCGAGATCGGGGTCTGGTTCGTCGCGATGGCCGGGATTCCGGTCTATCTCGAGGGCAACATCATAGACCTCGGCGTCTACAAACTGCAGGTCGCCGAGGCCTGTTCGGGCCTGCGCTACCTGTTCCCGATCCTGTCGTTCTCCTACCTCTTCGCGATCCTCTACCGCGGCCCCTTGTGGCACAAGCTGGTGCTCCTGATCGCCGCGGCGCCGCTCACGGTGCTGATGAACTCGTTCCGCATCGGGGTGATCGGAGTGATGGTGAACTGGCGCGGGATCGAGCACGCGGAAGGCTTCCTGCACTTCTTCGAGGGCTGGGTGATCTTCGGCGCCTGCATCGCCATCCTCTTCATCATGGCGATCGCGCTGCAGCGGCTCACCCCCAACCCGCTGCCCCTCGCCCAGGCGATCGACCTCGACTTCCAGGGCTTCGGCGGCATCGCCGCCCGCCTCGTGGAAATCCGCGCAAGCGTCGCGGGCGCGGTGGCGGTGGCGATCACGCTTGTGGTCACGGCGACATGGGTGCTGGTGCAGCCGCCCGCGCCCGAGCCGGTGTCGCGCGACAGCTTCATGCTCTTCCCCCGCAACATGGGCGACTGGGGCGGCGTGCATGTCCCCCTCGAGGCCGCGACCGAACGGGTGCTGGGCGCCGACGACTACATCAACGCCACCTACCGCGCTTCGGGCGAGGCGCAGGTGGTGAACTTCTTCTCGGCCTTCTACGCCAAGCAGACCGAGGGCGAGGGTATCCATTCCCCCGAGGTCTGCCTGCCGGCGGGCGGCTGGGAGATCTTCAGCTTCGAGACCCGGCAGATGAATTTCCCCGACACCGTCTACGGTACCTTCGAGGTGAACCGGGCGGTGATCCAGAAGGGCTTCGACAAGCAGCTCGTCTACTACTGGTTCGAGCAGCGCGGCAAACGCATCACCAACGACTTCCGCGCCAAGCTCAGCGTGATGTGGGACACCTTCACCATGGGCCGCTCCGACGGGGCGATCGTGCGCTTCGTGACCCCGATCGGCTCGGGCGAGAGCGAGGCCGACGCCGAAGCGCGGATCGAGCGGATGATGGTCGAGGTCCTGCCGCGCCTGCCGCGCTTCGTGCCCGACGTGATCGAGCCGTGATCGAGCCCTGATCCCGCGCGCCCAGGGGACTGCCGGGGCTTGCAGCGGCAGGCCGGCGCGCGGCATCGTCGCAGCATGAGCCCCGCCCCCGACGCATCAGAGAGAACTCCCGCCAGAATTCCCCCGGCGGCGCTCTGGCCGGTGGCGGTCATACTGGTTCTGTGCATCGCGGTAGAGGGCGTGCTGGTGCTCGCCGACCGCGGATTGCTCGGGACTGCCCGGCTGCGGGCCCTCGCGCTCGACTACGGCGCGTTCTGGCCGGGCCTGCTGCGCGGCTGGCGGCCGAACTATCCCGCGCAGCCCTGGGTGATGTTCCTCAGCTACGGCTTCCTGCACGGCGGCGTGGTGCATCTGATCGTCAACATGATCACGCTCTGGTCGCTCGGCCGCGCGGTGGTCGAGCGGGTGGGGGCGGGCGGGTTCCTCATGCTCTACATCGCCTCGCTTCTCGGCGGGGCGGGGGGCTTTGCGCTGCTCGCAAGCGGCCTGCAGCCGATGGTCGGCGCCTCGGGGGCGCTGTTCGGGCTGGCGGGGGGCGTGCTCGCCTGGGCCTATGTCGACCGCTACACCTTCCGCGAGGCGCTCTGGCCGGTGGCACGGGCGGCGCTGCTGCTGCTGCTGATGAACGTGGTGCTGTGGTGGGCGATGGCGGGCCAGCTCGCCTGGGAGACCCACCTCGGCGGCTTCGTCGCGGGCTGGGTGGCGGCGCTCCTGATCGACCCGCGGGGGCAGCGGGTCGAAGCGGCGCCCGACTGACCGCGCCCCACGGCAAGCCCTCGCGCCGATCATGCCCGAGAATGTTGACCGTGCAGGTCGAAAGGGCCGGTTTCGGGCAGTTTCGGGCCGCTGTAATCCGTCACCTTGTCGGATTGGTCGACAGTCGGTCCGGCGCCTCTCAGCCCCCGTTCCGCCGCCGGCTGACGAAGGCCCAGGACGAGGCGCACATCGCGTCGATCGTGCGGGTGGCGCGGAAGCCGAGAAGCGCCTCGGCCTTCGCAGGGTCGGCCACGAGGACCGGCACGTCGCCGGGCCGGCGCGGGGCGACGACATGGGGCAGTTCGCGCCCCACCGCGCGGGAATAGGCGGCGAGCATCTCCATCACCGAGGCGCCCTTGCCGGTGCCGAGGTTCACCGTGAAGCCCGCGCCGGAGGCTTCCAGATGGCCGAGCGCCTTCACATGCCCCTCGGCGAGGTCCTCGACGTGGATGTAGTCGCGCAGGCCCGTCCCGTCGGGGGTGGGGTAGTCGTTGCCCCAGACGCGCAGCGCCTCGCGCTCGCCGGTGGCGACCTGGGCGATGTAGGGCACGAGGTTGTCGGGGATGCCGTAGGGGTCCTCGCCGATCAGCGCCGAGGCATGGGCGCCCACGGGGTTGAAGTAGCGCAAGGTGGCGACCTTGAGGCCGGGATCGGCGGCGGCGGCCTGTTCCAGGATCTGTTCGCAGGCGAGCTTGGTATAGGCATAGGGCGAGGCATAGGAGAGGGCCGCGGTCTCGGGGATCGGCCAGGTCTCGGGCGTGCCGTAGACGGTAGCGGTCGAGGAGAACACGATCCGGCCCGTTCCGGCCGCCTTCATCGCCTGCAAAAGCGCGATCAGGCCGCCCACGTTGGTGTCGATGTAGTCGAGCGGCTTCTCGACCGATTCCCCCACCGCCTTCTTCCCGGCGAAGTGGATCACCGCTCCGA
>CAZOHN010000064.1:0-16302 GCA_964579325.1 uncultured Rhodobacterales bacterium | reverse complement strand
GCACCGCCAGCGACAACCCCTCGAAGAGCGGATTGCCCCCGAAGGTGAGCGCGATACCGGAAAGCTGGAGGAGCGGAGCACGGGCCATGACGCGCGGGAGGTATAGGGGCCGGGGCGCGGCGTCAACGCATCGCCAGATCCAATGCAGGAAGGGCCTGCGAACCGCTTGCCAAAGCCCGCAATCATGCCAAGCTGCGGCCATTGAAAGTGCCGCCATGACCGATCCGACCGATCCAGTTCCCGAGCTTGCCTTGCTCTGCATCGGCGTCGTCGCCGTTGCACTCGAAAACCGCGATGTGGCTGAACCCCCGGTGTTGTCGGGCCCCTACCTCGCAACGATCGGCCAGCATCTCAGCGAAGGGATCGCAGGGTCCGCAGGCCGCGCCGCCGAACGCGCCATCCGCACCGCCTGGCCCGACCATAGTGGCGCCAAGACCGTCCAGAAGCGCCTGTCCGACACGTCCCTGGCAATTCGCTTCCCACCACATGCCTCGCGGGAGTTCGCCCGCACCGGCGCCCTCGCCGGGGCGCTGGCCCAAAGCCTCGCTACGGTCCTCGCCGAGCCCGACGACCGGGCCGCGCTCGCGGGTGCGCTCAGTGAAGGATTGGCCGCCTGCCATGGCGACTCGTGGCTACAGGGCGGTGTCACCGCAAACCTCCTGCGGGACGCAATCCGTGCTGCCGACGAGAGATCGCAACGTGATGCCGCGCAGGACCGCATGGCCCACGACCAGACGCACGCCATGCTGGCCGAGCTTCTGCGCCGAACGGGCGGGCCGTCCGCCGCCCTCGCCGCGCCGGAGACCCTGACGCCCGAAGACCTTGCCACCCTCGCCACGGCCTTCGGCGGCGACCCCACGGCACCCCGCGCCGCCCTCCTCGACTTCCTCGGCAAGAAGGCCGAGGAATACGCCGCCTACCGCGACCAGATCGACCGGATCGACGACCGCGTGAAGGGGCTGGACAACCTCAAGGCCGCAGCGAAGGACGCCGCCGAGCGGCTCGACTTCGACGAGGTCGAGGAGGTCCTCGCCCGCGTCGACGAGGTCGAAACCGAAATCGCCGCCGAGACCAAAGAAGCCCGCGCCGCCAACGCGCTCCTGCGCGGGCAGGTCGACCAGGCCTTCGCGATCCTCTCCGCCGCCGCCGACAGCTTCGGCGGGATCGATCCGGTCGAACCCGCGCGGCGGCGGGCAAGGTACTATGAACCGCTCTACGACCATGGGTCGCGCTACGGCGGCCCCGGCCTGACCCGTGCCGTCGACATGCTCCGGGCGGCACTGACTGTGCTGACCGAAGACGCGCATCCGTTCGACTGGGCAAGGGCACAGAACGACCTTGGAAATGCTCTGGCCTATCAAGGCAATCGCACTGGCGGCGCCGCGGGGGCGGCATTCCTCGCCGACGCCGTCACGGCGTTCCGCGCCGCACTCCGGGTCGGGACGGAAGAGTCATATCCGAGGAACTGGGCGATGACCCAGAACAATCTCGGCAACGCGCTCCACCTGCAGGGGTATCGCATCGGCGGCCCGATGGGGGCCGAGCTTCTTGCGGAAGCCGCCGCCGCCTACCGCGCCGCGCTGCGCGTCTGGTCTGAAGATGTGCATTCGGCGAACTGGGCCATGACGCAGAACAACCTGGGAAACACGCTTACCGATATGGCCGAACGAAACGTCGGCAGGGAACGGGGCGTTCTGCTGGAGGAAGCCGTCGTCGCCTACGAAGCCGCGCTTCGCGTCTATACCGAGGACGCGCATGGGTCAGACTGGTCAATGGCACTGAACAATCTCGGCGTCGCCCTCAAGCTTCGGGGACAGCATTCAGAGGGTGCGGAAGGGACCGAATACCTGGCCCGGGCCATAGCCGCCTGTGACGCCGCGCTCAGGGTCTGGACCGAGACGGATCATCCGTTGAACTGGGCCGGAACGCAGAGCAATCTCGGCGCGGCGTTAAGGTGTCTCGGCGAGCGAACCGAGGGAGTGGAAGGGGCGGCACTCTTGCAACGGGCCATTGCAGCGCAAAGCGCCGCACTCCGGGTCCGCACGGAGGAAACACATCCCGTGGGCTGGGCAGGGACGATCGAGAACATTGCAATCGCCGAGTTTTCCATCGCCAGCCACGATAGCTGCACCGACCCGCGTCCGCCGCTCGAACGGTCACTATCCGCGGTTACTGAATCGCTTCGCGTCTACGACCTCGAGCATATGCCCTACCACTACGACAAGGCGACACAACTGCGCGACAAGATCACCGCCCGCCTCGCCTCCCTGCCCTGACCGGGCGAAAGGACCTTCCTGAGGGCGCAAGCGATTCCTCCCGGCATGGTTCACGGCGCGTTAACCCCGATCGGTCATGATGGATTGCGAGGGGGATGTCGTCCGCGCCAGGATCGCGCGCAGGTACCGGAGTGACGATCATGTCCCAGGCCCCCGACCGGCAGGACACCCCTCGCGTGACGCCGCTGAACGGCGCGGCGTCCCTTGCGGCGCATCCCCGCGACGCCCGCGCCGGAAAACGCCGCCGGCTCCCGCGCGCCCGTCCCCTTCTCGACCTCGCCCTCCTCGCCGCCGAAACCCTGCGCAGTGCGCTCGGCAGTTTCGTCGGGCCGGGGCCCGCGACGGCAGCAGAGGACCGCGACGAGGACCGCGTCGAGGCCGACCCCGCGCCAGAGCCCGAACATCGCCACGCTGCCCAGGCGACCGCCACCGACAGCAGCCGCGCCTCCTCCGACGCCGCCACTGATCGGGCGCACCCCCGCGACGGCGACCGTGGGCAAGCCGAGGCGACCGCCCGCCCGGCCCCGCAGGCCGACCTTGCTGTCCCGCCCCGCCCGGTCGAGGTGCCCCTCACCCCCGCGCTGGCTGAAGCGTTGCGTGCCGCCGCCCCTGCGGACCCGTCACGGCGCCCGTCCCGTCCAATGGCGGAGCGCGCCGTCCTCGACCCGCGCGCCTCCGCGGCCCCGCCTGCCGTTGCGCAGGCCGTCGCCGCCGCGCCGCATCCCGTTCCGGCCCCTGCGCCGCTGGCGGCCGCTCTACCGTCCGGCCCGACCGCCGCCGCCCCGCTCACGGCGGCCTCCCCCATCGCCAGTGCCACAACTCCACCGCCAGCAGTGCCAGCCCCGGCCGAAACGGTCGCGACGACGCCCTTGCAGGCAACGCCAGCCGTTGCGTCGCTCGTGGCCACGGCGGGCTATGTCGCGAGCCGCGCCGCCTTGGCGCCAATGGCCGCGCAGACCGCGCCCGTGCAGACCGTGCTTCCGGCACCCGCGCCCGTCCGACCCCCCGTTCCGATGCCTGCGCAACTGAGGGCCGAGGTCCTGACACACCTGCATGGCGCGACGCTCCGGCCCACGCTCGCCAGCACCCTGCGCAGCCCTGTCATCGGCTAAGATCCGGCAACGACGCCCCTCTTGGGAAGGGTCCGCCCCCGGCGCAAAGGTCCCTCCGCAGGGGCGGAGGTATCGCCCGTCAGGTGGCTCAGAAGGCGATCCGCCAGCGCTCGCGCACCTCCCGGTCGATCTCGGGCGAAACCAGCGGCACCGTCGAGGCCGCAAGGATCGCCTCCTTCCGCGCCGTGGCTCGGACCAGAAGCTGTGGCCGACCCAGTTCCTCCCACTCCTTCGGCGAAGTCCGGTCCGAGAGTGCCGGATAGACATACTCCGTCTGCATCAGCCGCAGCGTCTCGTCCGAGCCGAGGTAGTGCCCGGGCCCACCCAGACAGACCTCCCGCATGGTCTCGAGGCTCACCAGATCCTCGGCCACCTCGATCCCCCGGACGCAGCGCAGCGCCTGTCCGATCAGGTCGTCGGCCAGCACCAGACCCTCGGGCGAGAAACCCAGGAGCGAGGCATACATACCCCCCGCCTCGTAGATGAGGTTCAGTCCGGAAAGCCCTGCGAGCACATTGGAAATCGCCTGCTCCCACCCGGCCTGCATGTCAGGGAACTTGGCATCGGCGATCCCCGCCGCCGCCCCTCCAGGAAGCCCGTAGAAGCGGTGCATCTGGGCACAACCCGCTGTCAGCAGCGCCTGTTCGGCCGATCCGCCCGACATCGCCCCCGACCGGAGGTCCGACACGAAGGGCCAGGTCCCGAAAATCGCCGGAAATCCCTTCTGCATGGCGTTCACATAGACCACGCCCGCCAGGCACTCGGCCACGGCCTGTACGATGGCCGTGGCGATGGGCGCGGGTGCGGTGGCACCGGCCTGCCCCGCCGAAAGCAGCAGGACCGGCATCCCGGCATGGACGCACAGCTCCATTGTCCGGCAGGCGTCCTCGGCGAACTTCATCGGCGGCACGACGAAGCAGTTCGAGTTCGACACGAACGGCCGTGCCCGCCACGCGTCCTCGCCGCCCGCGACAACGTGGATCAGGTCCATGCAGCCGCGCACGTGGGCAGGCTCCGAGAACGAGGTGCCGACGTGCTTTCGCGTTCCCGCAAGACAGGCATACAAGGTGTTGATGTCCATATCGAAATTATCAGGGACATCGCGGCAGACCATGGTCCGCTGGAAGAAGTGGATGTTGTCGAGATGCTCGGCCAGCCGCGCCGCCTCCCACAGGTCGCGCGCTGTGGATTCGCGGTATGCACCGGTCTCGAGGTCGACGATGTGCACCGCCGCGCCGGCCGTGCCGTAGTGCACGCGAGTGCCCGACAGGTGCAGGTCGTGGGCGGGATCGCGGGCGAACAGCGTGAGGTCGCGGCAGGCCACCGCCAGCATGTCCTCGACCAACGCGCGGGAGAACCGAATGCGGCCGTCATCGCCCTGCACCGCGCCCGCGCCGGTCAGGATCTCGACGCCCGTGGGCGGTGCCTGCGCCAGCCCGATCTCTTCCAGCGCGACAAGCGCCGCCTCGTGAATGCGCGCCACACCAGCATCGCTCAGCGGCCGGTACTGCCCGCCCTCCAGCCCCGCCCGCACCGGCCTCGCCTCGGCCGGTATCGGCGCGGCACGCATCGCCTTCCGCGCCTCGCGGCCCGAACGTCGGGCCTTGGGTTCGCACACGTCGCTCATCGCTCGCTCCTCACATGCGCATCCTTGCGCCCTTTGGGTCGTAGAGGGGCACGAGCGAGAGCCGCGCCCGGAAGCGCCGCCCCGCAATGTCCACCTCCCAGATCGATCGCGGCAAAGCCGCCGGGTCCTCGCCCGCGGCCAAGGGGACATAGGCCATGCCCACCGCCGCCCCGAGGGCGTGGCCGTAGTTGCCGGACGTCAGGATCGAGACGATCCGCCCGTCGCGCAGCAACGGTTCATTATGGAACAACATCGGCCCCGGGTCGTCGAGGATCAGGTGCACCAACCGCCGCGCCACCGCGCCCTGCCGGGCGAGGACCGCCTCACGGCCGATGAAATCGCCCTTCTCGGGCTTGGCGAGAAACCCCATGCCTGCCTCCAGCACATGATCCTCGTCGGAGATATCGTGGCCCCAGTGCCGGAACCCCTTTTCCAGGCGGCAGGAATCGAGCGCGTGCAGCCCCGCGAGCACAGGCCGCGGCTCCGCCGCCATCAGGCTCTCGAACACATGCGCCGCCATCTCGGTGGGGACGTAAAGCTCCCACCCGAGTTCACCGACATAAGACACCCGGTGCGCCCTGGCGATGGCCTGGCCGACCTCGATTTCCCGCGCGGTTCCAAAGGGAAAGGCGTCGTTGCTGAAGTCATCGGGGCTCACAGCGGTCATCAGAGCACGCGCCTTCGGCCCCATCACGCAGAACACCGCCTCGGCCGAGGTCACCTCGGTGATGACAACGCCCGGCCCCGCATGGCGGCGCAGCCAGTGCAGCGTCCGGCGGGTCATCGCACCCGCGACGACGAAGAGGAAGGCGCTCTCCGACAGGCGCGTCACCGTCAGGTCGGCCTCGATGCCGGCTTTGTCGTTCAGCAGCAGCGTATAGACGATCCGCCCCGGCGCGACGTCCATCCGGGCGCAAGCCAAGCGCTCAACAAAAGCAAGTGCATCAGGGCCTTCCACGCGGATCTTGCCAAAGGAGGTCAGGTCGAACAGAGCGACGCCTTCGCGCGCGGCCATGTGCTCGGCGCGGTGGTTGTCGAAGAACGACTGCCGGCCCCAGGAATGGACATACTCCGCCGCCTGCCCGGGCCGCGCGAACCAGTTCGCCCGCTCCCATCCTGCGACTTCGCCGAAGACCGCGCCTGCCCGGGCGAGATGGTCGTGCACCGGCGACCGGCGGATGCCGCGGGCGGTTTCGACCTGCCGGAAGGGGAAATGGTCGGCGTAGAGCAAGCCCAGCGTCTCCGACACGCGCTCGGTCAGGTAGCGGCGGTTGCGCTGGAAGGGTTGCGCGCGGCGGATGTCGGTATCCCACAGGTCGAAGGGCGCCTCGCCCTCGTCCATCCACGCCGCCAGCGCCATGCCCGCGCCTCCCGACGAGATGATCCCGATCGAGTTGTAGCCTGCCGCCACCCAGTAGCCCTCAAGCTCCGGCGCGGGTCCGAGGTAATAGCGGTTGTCCGGCGTGAAGCTCTCGGGGCCATTGAAGAAGGTGTGGATGCCGGCCGTCTCCAGCATCGGCATCCGGTTGACGCCCATCTCGAGGATCGGCCCGAAGTGGTCGAGGTCCTCGGGCAGCTGGTCGAAGCAGAAGTCCTCGGGGATGCCGGCCATGCCCCAGGGCTTTGCCTTGGGCTCGAAGGCGCCCAGCATCATCTTGCCGGCGTCCTCCTTGTAGTATGCGCATTCGTCGGGCACCCGGAGGACGGGCAATTGTGTCAGCCCCACAATGGGTTCGGTGACGATGTAGAAGTGTTCGGCCGCCTGAAGCGGCAGCGTCACGCCCGAGGCCGCGGCAAGGTCGCGCCCCCACATGCCACCACAGTTCACCACGTGCTCGCACTGGGTTATGCCGCGTTCCCCGCCCTGCTCCCACTCGACGCCCGTCACCCGACCGGCCTCTGCAAGAACGCGCGTCACCTTCACGCCCTCGAGGATCGCCGCCCCCCCGGCCCGCGCACCGGACGCCAGCGCCATCGCGATGTTGGCAGGGTCGCACTGGCCATCGCCGGGCAGGTGAACCGCGTGACGGACGCCCTCGATGTTCAGGTGCGGATAGAGCGCCAGCGCCTCGTCGGGCGTGAGGTCATGCACCTCGATGTCGAAGGCGCGCGCGAGCGAGGCGTTGCGACGTATCTCCTCCTCGCGCGCCTCGGTCAGCGCCAGGGTGATCGACCCGTTGCGCTTCATGCCGGTCGCGACGCCGGTTTCCGCTTCGAGCTTCACGTAGAGGTCACGCGAATACTTGGCGAGCCGGGTGAGGTTCCGCGTTGCGCGCAGCTGCCCGATCAGACCCGCCGCGTGCCAGGTCGTGCCGCAGGTCAACTGGCGGCGCTCCATCAGCACCACGTCCGACCAGCCGAGTTTCGCAAGGTGATAGGCGACGGACGCGCCCGAAATGCCGCCTCCGATGATGACGGCGCGGGCCTGCGCCGGGGGTGTTCCGCGCGGGGTCATGCGATCTGGTGTCCTTCAGCTGCCAGCCGGCGCGCCAGTTCGGCGATGTGGGTCGGAGTCGTCTCGCAGCAGCCGCCGACGATCGTAGCCCCGCGCGCGATCCAGAGCATCGCGAAATCGGCATAAAGCGCAGGCGTCATTTCCGGGCGGCCTTCCAGGGCGGCGACGGTGGGGTTGTCCTTGAGGAATTCCTTGGTGATCTGCTGGAACCCGTTGGCGTAGGCGCCGAACGGCAGGCCGAAGGCGGCAAGCGCCTCCATCGCCGCCGCCATCGCTTCGGGCGCCGAGCAGTTGGCGAGGACCGCTCCCGCGCGGCCCGGAAGCAGGGACCCGAGGTCTGCCACCGGCTCGCCAGAGCGCAGCCGTGCGCCGTCCTCGTCATCGACCGTGACCGAGAGCCAGACCGGCTTGCCCCCCGCCGCCGCGCCATCGAGGATCGCGTCGGCATGGGCAAGCGACGCCACGGTCTCGCACAGGAACAGGTCGACATGGGGCGCAAGAAGGCGCGCGATCTCGGCATACTTCGCCACGGCCTCGGCCTTCGGCGGGTGCGTCTCGGGGCGGTAGGACGCCACCAGCGGCCCCAGCGACCCCGCGATCCGGCCCGACCCATGGGCATCGCGCGCTGCCTTCGCTTCGGTCACGGCCTGAAGGTGCAGCGCCTCGAAGCGGTCCTCGATCCCCGCCTTCACCAGTCGGTCGCGGTGCACCGCATAGGTGTTGGTCGTGGCCACCGTCGCCCCGGCCGCGAAATAGTCGGCATGAACCGACTGCACGAGGCCCGGATGGTCGATCATCACCTGCGTCGACCACAAGGGTGTCGGCGGGTCTCCCGACCGCGCCACGAGTTCCTGCCCCATGCCTCCATCGAGAAGCGTGACCGTGCGGCTCATGCGGCCTCCTTTTGCGGGATCAGGACGAGCTTGCCCGGCAGGCGCTTCGACACGAAGTCGGCCTGCGCCCGGGCGATCTCGGCCAATGGGTAGACGCCTGACACCAGCGGGCGCACCTTGCCTGCGTTCATCAGCGCGACGAGGCGGCGGAAGGTTTCGGGCGGCTGGAAGGTGCAGCCGTGGATCGTGATGTCGCGCAGGTAGATGTCGCGCAGGTCGGCCTCGACCAGCGGCCCGGCGATGGCCCCGGCGACAGCGTAGTGACCGCCGGGCTTCAAGGCCCGGATCAGGCCGGACCACCCCGCCCCGCCCACGAGGTCGATCACCGCGTCGAAGGCTGCGGGCGCGGGCACCGCATCGCGGCCGATCACCTCCTCGGCCCCGGCCTGCCGCACCGCATCCGCCTTCTCCTGCGCGGCCACCCCGGTGACATCTGCCCCGCGCAGCCGGGCCAGTTGCACCGCCGCAAGCCCGACGCCACCCGACGCCCCGGTCACAAGCACGCGCTGGCCGCCGGCCACACCGGCCCGGTCCAGCAGGTTCGCAGCGGTTCCGAAGGCGCAGGGCATCGACGCGACTTCGATGTCCGACAGCGGCGAGGACGTCACATCGTGGAGGTCCTCCGCCTCCATCAGGCAGTACTCCGCGAAGGCCCCGTCGATCTCGGAGCCGAGCGAGATGAACCCCACCGGGTTCACCGATGACGGGCGTGGCAGGTTGATCGGCGCCGTCACCCGCGCGCCGGGGCCGACCCGGTCAACGCCCGGACCGGCCGAGACCACCCGGCCGCACAGGTCGCCGCCCTGGATGCGCGGGAAGGCGATGGCACCGGCCCATCCCCCGCCGTCGCCCACGCCACCACCTGTCGCCTCCCGGGCATACCAGCCCTCGCGCGTCGCGATGTCGGTATTGTTCACCCCCGCCGCGAGGACTTCGACCAGCACCTGACCGGCGCCGGGCCTCGGCACCGGCAGATCGTCCCGCCACGCAAGCGCCTCCGGCCCGCCGTGCCGGGTGAGGACAACCCCCGACATCGTCGCAGGCAGGGTCACGCCCGGAGCCTTTCGTTGCCCGCGTCGTAGTGCGGCCCGTCGTGGACCGTGGCGCGGAACCAGCCGCCGAAGATGCCGATCTCGAGCTCGGTTCCCGGCGCGGCGAGGTCGGTCCGCACGGTGCCGAGCGCGATCGACGCGCCGGTCCGGTGCCCCCAGCCGCCCGATGTAACCTCGCCCACGATCTGCCCGCCGTGCCGCAGCGAGGCCATGTAGGGCGCGTCGTGATCGTTGCCGTGGACCGTGAGCGACACGAAGCGCTTGGCCGCGCCGCGCTGGCGTTCCGCCATCAGGGCCGCCCGGCCGCGGAACGCGGGCTTGCTCCAGTCGATGAAGCGGTCGAGTGCGGCCTCGAGAAGCGTGTAGTCGGTCGAAAGGTCGCCCTTCCACGCGCGGTAGCCCTTCTCGATGCGCAGCGAGTCCAGCGCGAACATCCCGAACGGGCGCAGCCCGTGGCGCTCGCCAGCGTCGAGGACGGCGTCATAGACGGCGGCGGTGTCCTCGCGCCGGGTGTGCAGTTCCCAGCCGAGTTCGCCGGCGAAGCTCACCCGGCACAGCCAGACCCGCCGCCCGGCCAGCGTCGCGTCCTGGTGGGTCAGCCATCCGCGCGCGAGGTCGGCTTCGCCGACCTCCGAAAGGATCGTCCGGGCGGCGGGACCGGAGAGGATCTGGCAGGACCAGTCTTCGGTCTCGTCGGCAAGCGTCAGGCCGGGCGCGAGGTGGCGGTGCAGCCAGTCGCCATCGTGCCGTCCCGCAACGGCCGCCGTGATCAGCCGGAAATCGTCCGGTCCGAGCCGGGCCACCGACATCTCGGTGATCGTCCGGCCCGTGTCGTCGGCGAAATAGCCAAGCCCCAGCCGCCCCTCTCCGGGCAGCCGCCCCGCGACCTGTTCGGCCAGCCATGCGGCAGCGCCCGCCCCGCTCAGCCGGAAGCGCGAGAAGCCCGGCAGGTCGAGGATGCCCGCGTGGTCGCGCACCGCAAGGCATTCCTCGTGCACCGCGTCCCACCAGGGGCCGTGCCGGCCCCAGGTGCGGCTCGCCTCCTCGGAGGTGTCGTCACCCGGCCGCGCATACCACAGCGCCCGCTCCCAGCCGTTGTAGGCGCCGAACTGCGCCCCCAGCGCCGCCACCCGGTCATGGACGGGCGAGGTGCGCACCGGGCGACCGGCCGGCCAGGCGTGTGTGGGGAAATGGATCGCGTATTCGTGGCCGTAGACTTCCCTGGCCTTGGCCAGACAGTAGTCCGACGACTCCCAGCCTCCGAACCGCCGCGGGTCGCACGACCACATGTCCCACTCGGTCGCGCCCTCCGTCACCCATTCGGCCAGCACCTTGCCCGCGCCGCCGGCTTGGCAGATCCCGAAGGTGAAGACGCAGGCCTCATAGGCATCCGGCACCCCCGGCATCGGCCCGATCAGTGGGTTGCCGTCCGGCGTGTAGGGGATCGGCCCGTTGATCACCTTCTGCAGCCCGGCCCCGGCCAGAAGCGGCACCCGCTCCATCGCGTCGGCGATATAGGGCTCCAGCCGGTCGAGATCGTCGGGATAGAGCTGGAAGCTGAAATCCTCGGGCATCGGGTCATCGGGCGTGACCCAATGGGCGCGGGCATCCCGCTCGTAGGGGCCGAGGTTGAAGCCAGCCTTCTCCTGACGGAGGTAATAGGAGGTGTCGACATCGCGCAGGAGCGGCAGCTTGTGGCCGGCCTCCCGGCTCCACGCCTCCAGTTCGGGGATCGTGTCGAACAGCATGTACTGGTGGCTCATCGCGACCATCGGCACCTTGCGGCCGAACATCGCCCCCACCCGCGCGGCATAGTAGCCCGCCGCGTTCACCACCTTCTCGGCCCGGACCTCGCCCTTGGGTGTGGTCAGCACCCACTCCCCCTTTTCGCGCCGCGCCGCCGTGACCGGGCAGAACCGCTCGATCCGCGCGCCAAGGTCGCGCGCGCCCTTGGCCAGCGCCTGCGTCAGCTGCGCGGGGTCGATGTCGCCGTCCGAGGGGTCCCACAGCGCACCCGACAGGTCGTGCGTCTCGAGAAACGGGTAGCGGCCCTTGAGGTCGCCAGGCTCGAGCAGGTCGAGCTCCATCCCCTGGTGGCGCCCCATCTGCACCACGCGAGCGAACTCCATCCGCCGCTCGCGGGTATGGCCCAGCCGGATCGACCCGGTGACATGGTAATTCATCGGGTAGTCTACCGCCTCACCGAGGTCGCGGTAGAGCGCGGCGGAATAGCGCTGGACGTTCATGATCGACCACGACGACGAGAAGGTCGGCACATTGCCCGCGGCGTGCCAGGTGCTGCCCGAGGTCAGCTCGTTGCGCTCCAGCAATAGCGCGTCAGTCCAACCCGCACGCGCCAGATGGTAAAGGCACGAGGCCCCCACGACCCCGCCCCCGATGATCGCCACACGCACCTGGCCCGGCAGTCCGCTCACGCCGATCCTCCCCGTTCTCCGGCGCGAGAGTGCATCCGCGACGGCCCGCTTTCAATCGGGATGGAGGCGCTTTATTGATCGGGAAACCCGATCAGATTGCCCACCATGAGCCCCGAACTACTCGACACATTCCTGGACTTGGCCGAAACCCGCAGCTTCAACCGCACTGCCGACCGGTTGGGCGTCTCGCAGTCTACCGTGTCGGCACGAATCCGTGCGCTCGAGGGACTCCTGGGCGAAAGCCTGTTCGCGCGCAGCCGCGCCGGGACCCGGCTGACAGCCGCCGGCGAGCGCTTCGAGGGCCACGCCCGCGACCTGCGCCTCTCCTGGTCCGAGGCACGCCGGGCCGTGGCGCGCGCCGGTGAGCGGCACGGAGTGCTGCGGATCGGCCTCCAGAACGACCTGGCGGCAAGCCGGATCGCACCGCTTGTCCGCGCGATCCGGCAGGGCTTTCCGGACACCGCGCTCTACGTCGAACCGGACTACTCCGTCCAGATGCGCGCCGACGTGCTCTCCGGGGCGCTCGATTTCGCCATCCTCTACACGCCGAGGCCGCTGCCCGACCTGCACTACGAGGTGGTGGGCGAAGCCGGGTTCATCATGGTCTCCACCCACGCCGCGACGCTGGCCGAGGTGGACCCCGCGCGGACGATCCGGGCGAACTACGCCCCCGCATTCGATTCGCTCCACCGCGCACTGCATCCCGCCCTCGATGCAGCGCCGGTGGGCTCGGGTCAGAACGCGGGCGTCGCCGCCCTGCTCGCCGCACTCGGCGGCAGCGCCTATGTGCTGGCCGAGACCGCCGTCGACCTGGCGGCACAAGGCATTGCCCACCCCGTTGCCGGCGCAGACCGGATCGCGCAACCGGTCCACGCCGCCGTCCACATTCGCAATCGCACCGCCCCCCTGCACCGCCGCCTGACCGCACTCGCCCGGACCCACTTCAGCGCGGTCGTGTGACGCCGGGCCAGAGATCAGGGCCACGGCCGGGGATCAGGGCAGAGAGCCCCGGCAAGAAGTCCGACTTTTTTCGTCAGCCATTCTTGACCGCACCCCAGAGGACGGAGTATCGAGGCGGAGACCCGACAAAAAAACTCGGGAAATATCGGACCCAGGAGAAACCCATGCACAGAACCGTTCCCGCCGCCCTGATCGCCACGCTCATGGCGACGACCGCCGTCGCCGAGGGCGTGGTCAACATCTATTCCTCGCGCCACTACGACACCGACGAAAGCCTCTACGAGCAGTTCACGGCCGCCACCGGCATCACCGTGAACAAGATCGAGGGCGAGGCCGACGAGCTGATCGCCCGGATGCAGGCCGAGGGCGCGAACTCGCCCGCCGACGTCTTCATCACCGTCGACGCCGGCCGGATCTGGCGCGCAGATGAAGCGGGGCTCCTGCAGCCTGTGGCGTCGGAAATCCTGAACGAACGCATCCCCGCCAGCCTGCGCCACCCCGAGGGCCACTGGTTCGGCATCTCGCAGCGCGCCCGGATCATCTACTACGACAAGGCCGAGATGACCGATCCCCCGCAGACCTATGCCGACCTCGCAGACCCCAAATATGCGGGCAAGATCTGCATCCGGTCGGGATCGAACATCTACAACCTCTCGCTGCTCGGCTCGATCATCGCCCACCAGGGCGAGGAGGCGGCCGAGGCCTGGGCGGCGGGCCTATTGGCCAACCTCGCGCGTGAACCCGAGGGCGGCGATACCGACCAGCTCAAGGCCATCGTCTCGGGCCAGTGCGACATCGCCGTGGCCAACACCTACTACTTCCTCCGCGGTCTCGAAGGGAACGTGGACGGCCTGTCCGAAGGCATCGCGAACATCGGCTGGGTGTTCCCGAACCAGGGCACGACCGGCGCCCATGTCAACGTCTCCGCCGCCGCGGTCACCGTGAACGCTCCGAACCGCGACAACGCCGTGAAGTTCCTCGAGTTCCTTGCCACGGACGAGGCGCAGGTCCACTTCGCCAACCAGAACAACGAGTACACCGCCGTTCCCGGCCTTCCGGTGGGCGAGCGCGCAGCCTCGCTCGGCGCGTTCAAGGCGGATGAGTTGAACCTCTCGGCCCTGGGCGAGAACCAGACCCGCGCGCAGGAGATCTTCAACGAGGTCGGCTTCAAGTAAGCCGATCTCCCTTGCGCGAGGCAGGACGGCCGGCCCGGGGAAACCCGCGCCGGCCGTTTCCCGTTCTAGCGCGCCCCGGCTTCGACGCCTGCCTCGATCCCGGCTTCGGCGGGCGAGACCCGCGCCGCCCGTGCCCCCCGCCGCCCGAGGCCACGGCACACCAGCAGGACCGGCAGCAGCCCCACCGCCACGATGACAAGCGAGGGCACCGCCGCGCCGTTCAACCGCTCGTCCGCTGCAAGCCGGTGCGCCTGCACCGCAAGCGTATCGAAGTTGAACGGCCGCAGAATCATCGTTGCGGGAAGTTCCTTCATGGCGTCCACGAAGACGATGAGCAGCGCCGTCAACACCGATGGGGCGAGGATCGGCAGGTGGATGCGCGCAAGCATCCGCCCCGGGCCCGCACCCAACGTGCGCGCGACGGCGTCGATGTTGGGCGGAACCGCCGCGAACCCGCCGTCCAGCGCCCCGAGCGCCGCGGCGGCGAAACGGACGGCATAGGCGAAGACCAGAAGCGCGATGGTCCCGGTGAAGATCAACCCGACCGACATGCCGAAGGTCTCGCGAAGGAAGCCGTCAATCGCATTGTCGAGCGCACCGAACGGGACGAGAAGCCCCACCGCGATCACGCCCCCGGGCACGGCGTATCCGATCCGCGCCACCTCGACCGCGCCGCGGGCTGTCGGCGTTCCGGACAGCCGCGCGTTGAACCGCAGGAGGATCGCCGCGGCCACCGTGACGATGGCGGCCGTGCCCGCAAGCAGGACCGAGTTGCGGATGAAACCGAGATAGCGCGGCGAGAGAAGGTCCTGGCCCGATCCGACCGCCATCTCGGCGAGGATCGCCACCGGCGCGGCAAAGCCCGCCAGCACCGGCACGCCGCACAGGACAATGGCCCCGGCCGCGCGCCACCCCGTGAGCGGCGCACGCGCCAGCACCTCGAACCGCTTGCCGGTGTTGTGGTGCCGGGCGGCCCCGCGCTGAATCCGCTCCAGCACCGCCAGCAGCAAGGCGACGGTCAGCAGGCAGAAGGCCAACTGCGCCGCCGCGGCCCTGTCTCCCATCGAGAACCAGCTCTTGTAGATGCCGGTCGCGAAAGTCGGCACGCCGAAATGCGCAACGGTCCCGAAGTCGGCAATCGTCTCCATGATGGCCAGCAGGACGCCCCCGGCGATGGCCGGCCGCGCCATCGGCAGGCTCACTCTGAGAAAGGCAGTCCAGGGCCCCTGCCCCAGCGCCCGCGCCGCGAGGAAGGCCGTCGCACTCTGTTGCAGGAAGGCAGCCCGGGCGAGAAGGTAGACGTAAGGATAGAGCACCAGCGTCAGCATCGCCGCGGCACCGGGCAGCGACCGCACCTGCGGGAACCAGTAGTCGCGCGGCCCCCATCCGGTCACGTCGCGCAGCAGAGTCTGGACCGGCCCGGGATGATCGAGGAAACTCGTGTAGGCGTAGGCCAGAACGTAGGCCGGGAAGGCCAGCGGCACGGCCAGCGCGATCTCGAAGAACCGCACGCCGGGAAACCGGGTCATCGTCACCAGCCAGGCCGCGCCGGTGCCGACAGCCGCCGTTCCCAGCGCGACGAGGGCCGCCAGAACGGCGGTGTTGCGGGCGTAGTCGGGAAGAACGGTGTCGATCAGATGGCCCCAGGTCGCGAAATCGCCGGTGACGGCACCCAGCGCCACCGCAACGACCGGGATCAGGCTGAGGCCGGCCAACGTGAGCGCGATGCCCGAAAGGGATGGCAGAACGGTCTTGCGCCGGGGCTGTCGAGCGGAGCGTGGCATGCCCGAGGCTTACGCCAGCGATGGCTCCGGCTCAAGAGACGCGCCGTCACGTTGCGTCCCTTCGGGCAAGGTCAGGTAATCCTGACTACCGCTACGTCAGCATTTCAGGTAACGTCTGGTTATTCAACGTTGAGATTTTTCGAGCGACTATTGGTGCGGCGGGCCTGGCAGGGTCTTCCGGGTATTTGATGTGAGTTGCGGCGCAGAGGGTGCGCGCCACCATTGGGGGGTAACAGGTTCTGAGGCCGGGTCGCTCCTGCGCGGCGAGTTCCGGCAAGGTCTGGGGTCAAGCGCAGCGGCGGCGGCAGATCATCCCCTGCCGTCGCCGTTTTTCGTGGTCAGGGCCTGCCCGCGCGCCAATCCGCGCGCCAAAGCCCTAAACCGGTTCAATGTCACCCTCGGCCCGCGCCGCGTGGAACCCCGCCTCCCAGTCCGCGAAACGTGCCTCCGCGATGGCCGCGCGCATCCCGGCCATGATCTCCTGATAGTAATGCAGGTTGTGCCAGGTGAGCAGCATCGAGGCGATGATCTCG
>CAZOHN010000063.1:0-16660 GCA_964579325.1 uncultured Rhodobacterales bacterium | reverse complement strand
ACGGTTCCCCGCCTACACACTTTCCAGGCGTGCGCCTTCGACCACTCGGCCACCTGTCCTTGGACGGCTTCCTATCGCGCATGCGCGGACCGACGCAAGAGCCCGCTGCGGTTGCGGCTTTGGTTGCGGGTGTGCATAGTTGACAACAGCGCCCGAGAGGCGCCGCACGCATGGCTTCGATCCGACACATGAACACCAGTCCGCCGCCGACCGACCGACGTGTATTGCCGCGATCGCCGACGGGTGAACCCGGGCGGCTGAACGCGGCGGCCCTCGTGATCATCGCCTTCGCCGTCATCCTGTTTCTGCTTGTTCAGGCCCGCTTCATCCTGATCTCGCTGGCGACCGCCATTATCCTCTTTTCCCTGATGAGCGATGCCATTGATGCGATCTCGAGGTTGCGTGTAGGCCTTCTGCGCATTCCCAAGTGGCTGGCGAGTTTCGCGGCGCTCGCGCTGGTCTCGGGGCTGCTGCTGACGCTGTCCGGCATAATCCTCAGCCAGGTCAATACCGTCGTCGCCACGACACTGACCTACGCCGACCAGTCGCAGCAGACGATCGCGGCGCTGTTCGGCTGGATGGGCCAGGGCGTGGAGGATGCGGTCCTGAATGCAATGCGCACGGTCGATGTCTCGGCCTACCTGCGCACGGCCGCGGGCCAGGCAGGGAGCCTTCTCTCGGCGACGATCCTCGTCATCATCTTCGTCACTTTCCTCTTCGTCGAGCGAATCTGGTTCAGCACCAAGCTCATCGGGCTGACAGGCAGCACCGAGAAAGCCGAGCGCGTCGGGCTCGTGATCTCGACGATCATCCACCGCGTGAACCGCTACCTCCTGGTGAAGACCCTGGTGAGCGCGGCGACGGGCGCGATCATTTACGGCGTGGCGAAGCTCTTCGGCCTTGACCTGGCCCTGCCCATTGCAATCCTCACCTTCGTGCTGAACTTCCTGCCGTCGGTCGGGTCGATCATCGCGACGATCATGATCGGGCTCGTCGCCTATATCCAGATTGGCGAGCCGGCACTTGCCATCGGCGCTTTCGTTGTCTCGGGAATTATCCAGTTCATTCTCGGCAACCTGATCGACCCGATGCTCATGGGGCGCGCGCTGCGCCTGTCGTCGTTCGGGATCATCCTTTCGCTCGCCTTCTGGGGCGCGGTCTGGGGTGTGCCGGGGATGTTCCTGTCGGTGCCGATCATGGTTGCGCTGATGATCGTATTTTCGGAGATACCGGCCACGAGGCCGCTTGCGGTGCTGTTGTCGCGGGAAGGGCTGCCGGAAGACAGTCGGACCTATGAGCAGACGGCCCGCGCTTCCTAAAGATCGAGCGCGATGTTCACGCGCCGGTTGAGCCGGCCCTTGTTCTCGATCTTGGCCAGGAGCACGCGGCCGATCTCGCCGGTACGCGCCACATGAGTGCCACCGCAGGGCTGAAGGTCGACCTCATCGTCCGCCATACCGATCCGCACCAGGCGCACGCGCCCCTGCCCGATCGGCGGCTTCACCGCCATGGTCTTGACGAGGCCGGGGTTGGTCTCAAGCTCGGCATCGGTGATCCAGTCATCCGTCACCGGGAGATCGCGGTCGATGAGGGTGTTGAGCGCCGCCTCGACGCCGTCAGGATCTTCGACGCCCCCTTCCATCGCGAAGTCCAGCCGCCCTCGGCCCGCACCGATCTGCCCGCCCGTCACCGGAAACGGAAGGACGACGGAAAGCAGATGCAGCGCGGTGTGGATACGCATGTGCAGATGGCGTCGCGTCCAGTCGAGGGACTGCGTCACTTCGGTTCCGACTGCAGGCATGGGGCCCGCCTCCGACGGCACCAGGACCACTGCCCCGGCGTCTCCCTTCACTGCGGTGGCGATCGGGATCCGTCCCCCATCCCAGGCGATCCAGCCTGCATCGCCTGGCTGCCCCCCGCCGGTGGGATAGAACACTGTCCGGTCGGTCACCAAGCCGCCTTCGGATGTGTGTGCCACGACCTGCGCCCGCGTCTCGGCCAGATAGGGTTCGCTGCGGTAGAGAGCCTCGGTGATCATGCCTCGTCCAGTCCCTCCGGGTCGCCTGAAATCGGGTCGCGCAAACTGACGTCGAGTTCCTCTGTCACGGGATTGGATCGTTTTCCCTTGCCGGGTGCCTTTGTCTTCGCCGGCGGCGCGGGGCCCGTCAAGACCTCGGGGTTACGTAGCCAGACATCGCGCTGCGCGAAGGGAATCTCGATCGACTCCTCCTGGAAGCGGCGCGCGATCTCGTGATTCATGTCCGACCGTGTGGACAGCGCGAAGTTGATGTTGCGCAGGATCGCACGGATCTCGAAATCGAGCGAATCCGCCCCAAATCCCATGAATGCGATCACCGGTGGCGGGTTCAGGGTGACAAGGGGATGGGCCTCGGCGATCTCGCGCAGGACCTTCTCGACTTTGCGCGTATCGGTGCCGTAAGCCACACCGACCTTGACAATGATCCGCCCGGTCAACTTTCCACGAGTATAGTTCGTCACCACACCCGAGATCAGGTCGGAGTTCGGCACGATGACGTCCGTCCGGTCGAAGGTCTCGATCCGGGTCGATCGGACCGAGATGTCGCGCACGTATCCCTGCTGCCCGTTCACGTCGATCCAGTCGCCCTCGCTGATCGGCCGCTCGACCAGCAGGATGATGCCGGAAATGAAGTTGGAGACGATGTTCTGAAGGCCGAAGCCGATGCCGACCGAAAGCGCGCCCGCGACAATGGCGAGACCCGACAGGTCGATCCCGGCGGTGGTGACCGCAAATATCGCAGCCAGGAACACGCCGAGGTAACCCATCCCCGAGACGATGGCCGTCTGGCCACCGGGGTCGATGTTCGTCTTTGGCAGAACGGAAGTCCGCAGTGCGCCCTGCACGAGACGCGTCACCAGGTAGCCGATCGCAAAAACGGCGGCGAAGGTGATGAAGTCGGCTGGCGCGATGCGGGTCTCGCCGAAGGAGAAGCCCTCGCGGGCTCGCGTCCACAGTTCGGTAAGGTCCGACTTGCGAGCGCCCCAGACCAGTGCCAGGACGGGCAAGGCACCCAACGCGAGCGCAAAGCCGATCAGGACGGGGACAAGCGCTTCCTCCTCGTCGTCACCCCGACCGGTGGCAAGCGCATAGAGGTCGGAAGCGACGCGCTGCAGAAGCGCAAGGAACGCAACTAGCGCCAGCGAGAGAACAGCGGGGAAGATCAGGAACCGGGCGAGCGTGTAGTAGCCAACCGCGCCAAGGAGCGGACCGGTGATGCCCAGCACCATGGCCGCGCGGCCCGCAATCAGAAGCAGCCGCTCGCGTGTTCCCAGCTCGCCTCCCTCGACCCCACCGGCGCGCGCAACCCCTACCAGGATTTGGCCGAGACGGAAGAGGATCAGACCGCCCAGAACAAACATCGGGAATGACAGGACCACACGCGCGACGAGTGTTTCGCCCTCGTGCGGCGCGACGATGGCGATCACGCCCGTGAGGCCAAGCAGCAGCCCGAGCAGCGTCGAATAGAGCCGTCCCTCGGCACGGCGCTCCGGCGTCAGGCCCTTGAGGAGCGTGGCTTCCTCGGCCTTCGCGAACACCTGGTTGCCCAGCCAGCGCGCCGAGAGGATAACGAATCCGACGGTCGGCACGGCGGCGACGAGCAGGGCCCCGCGCTCTCCGATGAAGCCGGTGGAGATCGCCGCGGCGACCAACAGCGCCAACCCGACGAACGGCAGGATGACCTGACCCAATGAGATCAAGAGCGCCAGGATCACTCGCTTGGCGCGGCGCCCGGATCCTGAAAGGAAGCGGTGTGCGAGGTCCTCGCTGAACTTCCGTCCGCGCAGCAGAAGCGCCGAACCAATTGCGACAAGCGCGAGGGTTGCGGGCAGGGACTCGCGGGCCCGCGCGCGGGATGTCTCGCTCTGCCATGCCTCGGCGATCTCGTTCGCCACGGCGTCGGCAAAACCTGCAAGTGCCGAAAATGCCGGCGGCCAATTGAGCGGCACCAGCGGCGAAGGTCCCAGTTCCAGCAGTTCGCTGGCCTGACGCTCGCGCAGGACCGAGTCGATCTCTCGGATGATGCCGTCGGCCCGGCGATATGATTCCTCGGCTGCAATCCCCGGCGCCTGAAGCAGCGCGAGCTGCTCGTTCAATTCCGCGCGCCGGGTTGCGATCTCGGGCGCTTCCACGATGCCGTCGGCGGGAGCGGGCCCGAGGGCGGAAATCTGGTCACGGATCGTGGCGATACGCGCGGCGTTGGCACTTTGCGCGGTCAGGAACCGCTCGCGCCAGCGTGCGATCTCGGTCCGAAGCTGTTCCAGCGCGAGGTTCGAGACCTCGGGGTTTTCGAGCGCGGCTTCGGCTGCCCGAGCAATTTCCTCCCAGGACGCATAGTTGATCGGTCCCGGCCCACCCACCTGGGCTGCATCGCCATCATCGGCACGGGCCGAACTGCCCATCCACCACGGTAGTGTCGTGTCGGCCGGCGCCGGAGCGGTCGGACCGGTCGAACCGAGCCACCATTGGACCGTCTGCCCCATGTCGACTGGGGGAGGCGCCGGGACGTCCGCACCGCCCGCAGTGCCAAGCCACCAGGGGCCTGCCTGTGCCAAGCGCGGTCGAGGCGCTGGCGCGCCCTCGCCCATCCACCAGGCATCTACTGGTGATGTTGCCTGCGAGTCGCCCGTACTGCCGAGCCACCAACCGAACTGGGCGCGCGCCGGCAGGCTGGTGAGCAGGAACGCGATCAGGAGGCCAAGGAGGGGGGCGACCCGCCTCATGCGTCCTCGTAGACCTCAGGGAGATCCCTTGGCCCGGCATCAAGCCAGTGCGGGAAGGGCAGGCCCTTTTCCTTCAGGAAGGTCGGATTGAAGAGCTTCGACTGATAGCGGGTGCCATAGTCGCACAGGATCGTCACGATTGTATGGCCAGGTCCCATCTCGCGCGCCATCCGAATCGCGCCGGCGATGTTGATCCCCGACGATCCGCCAAGGCAGAGACCCTCATCCTCGAGCAAGTCGAAGACGATTGGCAGCGCCTCGGCATCGGGAACGCGGTAGCTGAAGTCGGGCCGGAAGCCTTCGAGGTTCGCGGTGATCCGCCCCTGCCCGATGCCTTCCGTAATCGAGCTCCCCGGCGCGTCGAGCTGCCCGGTGGTATAGTAGGCGTGAAGCGCAGCGCCCTCGGGGTCGGCGAGGCCGATCTTCACGCCCTTCGGTTGAAGCGCCATCGCCACGCCCGCGAGAGTCCCGCCCGATCCGACCGCGCAGATGAACCCGTCCACCTTCCCATCGGTCTGCTCCCATATCTCCGGTCCCGTCGTCTCGACGTGGGCCTGCCGGTTTGCCACGTTGTCGAACTGGTTCGCCCAGACCGCCCCGTTCGGCTCCGACTGGGCCAGCCGCTTGGCGAGGCGCCCGGAATAGCGGACGTAGTTGTTGGGGTTGCGGTAGGGTGCAGCCGGCACTTGAACCAGTTCGGCGCCGGCCAGCCTCAGCATGTCCTTCTTTTCCTGGCTCTGCGTTTCGGGAATCACGATCACGGTGCGGAAGCCCATGCTCGACCCGACCAGCGCCAATCCGATACCAGTGTTGCCGGCGGTGCCCTCGACGATGGTGCCACCCGGGCGCAACTCGCCGCGCGCTACCGCGTCACGGATGATGTAGAGCGCGGCGCGGTCCTTGACCGACTGTCCGGGATTGAGGAATTCTGCCTTGCCGAGAATCTCGCAACGCGTCATCTCGCTCGCCCGCTTGAGCCTGATCAGCGGCGTGCGGCCTACAGCGTCGGCAAGGTCGCTCGCGATGCGCATGTGCTGCCCTTTCTTCGTTTTCCCCTTCCTAGGCCGCGACCCCGCCAAACTCAAGCATCGCCCCGGAGACGCTCGCGCATCCGTGCAAGGAACAGCGCCGAGATCAGGAGCGGACCGTTCTCCGCCTCGCCGCTCTCGACCAGGTGCATCAACCGTTCGAACGGGATCAGGTGAGAGCGGATGTCCTCGGCCTCGTCCTCCACGCCCGCAACCCGACCCGAAAGCGCATCGGGCAGTTCGGCAAGACCGATGAACGAGAACAGGTATTCCATCTTCGCCGCCGGCGACGGGTAGTAGGACGCAAGCGGGAAAAGGCGGCCGAGCAGTACGCCCGCTTCCTCGAGCGCCTCGCGCCGCACCGCTTCTTCCGGGCTCTCGCCGGGGTCGATGCGGCCTGCGATGGGTTCGAGCATCCAGGGATTGCGGTCACCGCGCACGAAGGGGCCTGGGCGGAACTGCTCGATCACGAGCACCCGGTCGCGCCATGGATCGTAGGGCAGCACCGTAGCGGCGTCGCCCGAGACGAAGACGGCCCGGTTCACTTCGGGGCTCATGGCCCCGTCGAAACGGCGGAAGCGCAGGGAGTATTCCTCGACCGCAAAGAACCGGGCATAGGGCGTCGTGCGGTCCGCTACGGCAACATCCACCGCCTCGGCGCGGCGCCGGATCGACACCGGAACCTCCTTCCCGACGGCGCGCACGCGGCTCGCGGCACGCACCAGAACCTGCCCGACCCGCGCGGCCATGGCCTGTGCCGAGTGCACGCCCGCCATCGCCATGATCTCGGTGGCAGCTAGAGTGCAGATCGGCCCCCAGGGGTCGCGCCAGTCCTCCAGCAGCCATGGGCTCCGCTCGCGCATTGGGGCCTCAGGCGAGGTGTGAACGCGTGCTGCGAAGCGGCCCCAGGCCGTTTCTACCACCTGTTCCTGCGGAGCACGTCCATACACCGCCTCGTGGTAGTCGATCCGGGCAACCTCGGTCGACGAAAGATCCTCGACCAGAAGCCCCTCGGCCAACAGGTGTGGGTCGGCGATCAGGTCGCCGCGCGCGCCGCCACGCCCGCGCCAGAGCCCGAACCCGTGAAGTCGCGCCGCCCTGCCGTCGGCCCTGCGTCCGAGAACCTCGGCGCGCAATGGCGGATGCAGCATCGGACCAGCGAGAAAGACCCGAGCGCCGGGCATCACCGGGCTCAGCGGAACCGTTCGGCGGCCCAGTTCGACAGCAACCCGCCAAGGGCTCCGCCGACCACGAGAACGATCAATGCCGGCGCAGACGAGAGCATCAGCCTGCCGTATTCGAGCAGGATCTCGAAGGTTCCGACCACCGCTTCTGTCACGCCGTTGTAGCGCTTGTCGGTCGAGCGGATCAGCATTTCGCGGATGCCGAACCCGAGCATCGCCCAGAACACGATGGTAACGGACGTGCGCAACCCGGTCCCCACCGCCTTCGTACCACCACGCCCGGCATTGGGGCCCATCACCATCCAACCGCACAGCAGGCCGATCGCGGCGCAGATCACCGAAAAGTAGCCGAAACTCATTCCTTCGGGAAAGGCCGGCTTCAGCACTTCAGCTGCCAGAAATGCCACGAAAGTAAAGGCGATCGCCCCGAACAACTTGGCAGCGGTAGGCATGTGATGAACCAATCCGACTAGGGCACAGGTCGAGAGACCGTGATTTGCGTTACATCGCAGTTTCCGTGGTGAAAGGTCGCAGCGCAAGAGGTCAGGTAGAAATTCCACATCCGGCGGAAGCGATCGTCGAACCCGAGGCGGGCTACTTCATCCCAACGGCTGTTGAACGTCTCGTGCCAGCGCCGAAGTGTCAGGCTGTAGCTCTCCCCGAACTCGACCGATCCCTGGATCCCCAGCCCCGCCCTGTCGATCTCGCGCCGCAGCGCCGTGGGCGACGGCAGCATCCCACCGGGAAAGATGTACTTCTGGATGAAGTCGACGCCCTTGCGGTAGACTTCCCATCGCTTGTCCTGAACGGTGATGATCTGGAGCGTCGCATTGCGACCCGGCTTGAGCCGTTCGCGCAAAGTGTCGAAATAGACCGGCCAGTACTTCTCGCCCACTGCCTCGAACATCTCGATGGAAGCGATTCCGTCGTAGCTGCCCCGTTCGTCGCGGTAATCCTGGAGTCTGATCTCGACGCGGTCCGAGAGGCCGGCCCGGGCGATCCGCTCGACCGCGTAGTCATGCTGCGCCTGGCTGATCGTCAGGCCGGTAACCCTCAATCCGCGCTCTCTGGCGGCATACTCGGCGAAGCCGCCCCAGCCGCAGCCGATCTCGAGCACATGTTCGCCCGGTTGCGCGCCCATGTGGTCGATGAGGTTGGCGTACTTCTGGATCTGGGCGCGGTCGAGGGGCTCTTGCCCCGAGCAGAACAGCGCCGAAGAATAGGTCATCGTCTCGTCGAGCCAGAGTCCGTAGAAGTTGTTGCCGAGGTCGTAGTGCGCCGAGATGTTCTTCTTCGCCTGTGCTCGCGTGTTGCGCTGGAGCCAGAACCGCAGCCGCTCGTAGGCGCGCAGGAGACCCATGCCGGGAAAGCCGTCATAAATGTCGTCGTTACCGGCATGAACAAGATCCATGAAGGCCTGGAGGTCCGGCGTGCTCCATCCGCCCTCGACATACGCCTCGCAGAAGCCGAGATCGCCCTCGCGGATCAGCCGTGCGAACAGGTCGGGATCGTGCACCGAGAACTCCGCGACCGGGCCGGGGTTAGGCCCCTCGGCGCGGAACCGGCGGCCATCAGGCAGCACGATGTCCAGTCGACCATTGTGAATCCGTCCAAGCGTATCATAGGCCGCCGCAAAATAGCGCGGCAGGCCAGACTGGCCTTGCGTGCCGGTCAGTACGTCCATTCCCAACCCCGTCCCCTGCTCCCGCCGTTCCCCGCGACGGTCTTCGCAGAGTTAACGCTCGAAAGCGGGCTGTCCAGCCGGTCCGAGCGCCTACCTGTCAGCAGAAGAGGACGAGTGCGCCCGGATCCCAGGCGACGCGGGCCCGCTCGCCCTGATCGAGTACCCGCCGCCCGAAAAGGTTGCGCATCGAGATGGTCAGCGGCTCGGCCACTCCGTCGAGACGAACGCCGTAGTAGGTCATGTCGCCATAGTACGTCACTTCGACGACTTCGCCCTCCGAAACCCGCGCACGCGGTGTCTCACCGTCGAACAGGATCGTAAGCGTCTCGGGCCGAAAGCCCACGCTCGACGAACCGGGCTTGGCTCCGCCCGGGCATTGCTCCGCGTCGATCTCGAATCGTCCGAGTCCTGCCGCGTCAACCGCGATCCGTTCGCCGGCGCTCTCGACCTTGGCCGGAAGGAAATTCATCACGCCGATGAACTCGGCGACCGTCCGGCTCATCGGTCGGCGGTAGAGCTGTTGCGGCGCGGCGAGTTGCGAGATGCCGCCCTCGAACATGACCGCGATGCGGTCCGACATGATCAGCGCCTCTTCCTGGTCGTGAGTGACCAGAATGAAGGTGATTCCGACCTGCCGCTGGAGCCGCCGCAGTTCTGTCTGCATCTGCTCGCGCATCTTCTTGTCGAGTGCCGAAAGCGGCTCGTCCAGCAACAGCACCTTGGGCTTCAGGATCAGCGCGCGGGCCAGCGCCACGCGCTGCCGCTGGCCACCCGACAGCGCATGAGCCGCCCGGCCGCCATAACCCTTGAGGCCCACCATCTCGAGAGCCTCGTCCACCGCCTTCGCCTTCTCGGCGGCCGACAGCGACTTGCGGCGCAGGCCGAAACCCACGTTCTCGGCCACGCTCAGGTGCGGGAAGATCGCATAGGACTGGAACACCATGTTGGTCGGCCGCTTGTTCGCGGGCACGCCCTCCATCAGCTTGCCGTCGATGTGCAGCGTACCTTCGCTGACGTCCTCGAACCCGGCGATGGTGCGCAGCAGCGTGGTCTTGCCGCAGCCAGAGGGGCCAAGGAGCGAGAAGAACTCGCCCTCGCCGATATCGAGGTCGATGCCCCGAAGTGCATGGTAGTCGCCGTAGTACTTGTGAACTCCGCGGAGCTCGATGATCGGTTTCACAGGAAGCCTCCGCTGTCCTTGCCGCCCGTCTTCTTGATGCCGCGACGGCGGAAGTATTCTGCGATGATGAGAAGGGTGATGGAGAGGGCGACGAGGATCGTACCCAGCGCCATGACCGCCGGCAGCTTGTCGGGGAAGCGCAGCTGCGACCAGATATAGACCGGCAGCGTGGGCTGGGTGCCCGACAGGAAGAAGGCGATGATGAACTCGTCAAGCGAGATCGTGAACGAGATCAGGAGCGATGACACGATACCCGGCAGGATCAGCGGGAAGGTGATGAGCCGGAACGTGCTCCACTTGGTCTCGCCGAGATCGAAGGCCGCCTCCTCGAGCGACTTGTCCAGCGCCATGAACGCCGAGTTGAGGATCGCGATGGCGAAGGGTGTGCAGATCAGCACATGCCCCATGATGACCGTGAAGAGCGTCAGGTTCACGCCGATCCTCAGGAGCACCACCAGCAGCGACACCGCCACGATGATCTCGGGCAGCACCAGCGGCAACATGATCAGCCCCATGATCCCGCCCTTGTAGGGGAATGAGTAGCGCGTCGTCGCGCGCGCGGCGAATATGCCCAGGCAGGTCGCGATGACGGCCGTCGAGACAGCAATGATGAGCGAATTCTTCAGAGCGCTGTGCATCTGGGGAATATCGCGCAGCTCGGCGAACCATTGCGTCGTGAACCCGGACAACGGGAAGGCAATGATCGTGGACTGGTTGAACGCGAAGAGCGGCAGGAGCACGATCGGCGCGTAAAGGAAGATCAGGTAGGCGATCGTGTAGATGCGGAAGCCGTTGCCCTTGCCCATCACTTCACCTTCAGGAAACGTCGGTTGAGGAACAGGAAGACTAGGCTCACCGCCGTCACGATCAGCATCGCCGAGACCGAGAGCGCAGATCCCAGCGGGTAGTTGTCGAGGCGCAGATACTGCAGCTGGATTGCGTTCGCGATCATCCGGCCTTCCGGTCCGCCCACCAGCTGCGGCGTCACGTAATCACCGATGGTTGGAATGAACACGATCAGCACGGCGGCAATGACGCCCGGCATTGCGAGCGGCAGCGTGACGCGCCAGAACGTCATCAACCGGTTCTCGCCGAGGTCCTGCCCTGCCTCCATGAGCGACCGGTCGATCTTCTCGAGCGCAACGAAGATCGGCAGGATCGCGAAGGGCGCGTAGGCATGGGCCAGCGTGGTGATGACCGCACCGACGTTGTAATTGATCCACTGCAACGGCTCGTCGATGATCCCCACGCCGAGCAAAGCCGAGTTCACCACGCCGTTGTAGCCAAGGATCACCTTCCACAGGAACACGCGGATCAGGTAGCTTGTCCAGAACGGGATCGTGATCAGGAACAGCCAGAGCGACTTGCGCTCGGGGCGAACGTGGAAGCTGACGTAATATGCCACCGGGAAGGCAAGCACCACCGTCGCCAGCGTGACCATCATCGACACGAAGAGCGACCGCAGCATGACGACGCGGTAGAGTTCGTCCCCCCAGGCCTCCGCGAAGTTTGCCAGCGTGAAGCTGAAGGCGATGCGCTGGCCGGGTTCGGTGCAGGCATCGGACGGACAATCGGTCAGGAAGGCGTAGACCAGGATCGCGCCCAAAGGCACAGCGAGCATGATGATCGCGTAAAGCGCGGTCGGACTCACCAACACGAGGCCGTTCGCCGCCTCGGACCGGGAGAACCGGCCCCACCGCGTGCGTGCTTCCATTCTACTGACTTGCCCCCTGCCGCGCCAAACCGGGCCTACACCGACCGAGAATACACAAGCCGCAGCCCATGAAAAGTGCGCTTGCGCCCGGTCCCGGCGTCCCTTTCGCCATTTGCCTGCAAAGCGTGCACCTCATGGCGCACGGCTAAGGGGCGTCGCGCCCTCCTTGGGCGACACGGGTCCTCGACGCCCCTGTCGGACCGCACGGAGCCGCCGCCTATCCCTTGGGGAGCGCTCAGCGCGCGATCGTCTCAATCGCGATCGCCCGCTTCTTCAGTTCGGCATGGAGTGCGGGAATGACCCTGAGATGATCCACAGCCGCCCGCAGAGCCTCCCCGATACGCTGGACATTGGCCTCGGGTGACGCCACCCGCCAGACCATCCGACGGGCCACTCCGTCGTCGTAGACGATCTCCATCGCACCTTGCCGGTTGCGACGCAGACCAAGGAAATCGCAGCCCCCGCGGGAGCTGTGGTACGCCTCGATATGTGCCATTGGGCCTGCTCGTTGTTTTTATGCTGCCTCTAGAGCACAGCCTGAGCCAAGCAGGGCCAGGCTGTCAATTCACGCGCCTGTGCAACAGTTTGCGAGACGAAGTTTGTGCGGCTGCCGCGCAACACCACGTGATCGGTCAATCCGAGATGGCGTCCTGTCCAAGCCGCCTCTCGCCCGCGCAAGCGGAGCTTCACCGCAAGCCGTCGGGATCATGACTAAGGAGCGGAAAGGAGGTGCAGACTGGGTAGTGACTGTTGGCTGAACACCAGAACGAAAACGGCCCGCCAGAAAGGCGGGCCATCGTGGTTCGTGCCGAGCGGATATGACCCGCCAGACCTCAGCGCTTGGAGAACTGGAAGCTCCGGCGCGCCTTGCGCTTGCCGTACTTCTTCCGCTCGACCACGCGGCTGTCGCGTGTCAGGAACCCTGCCGCCTTGAGCGCCGGGCGCAGCGAGGGCTCGTAGATCTGCAGCGCCTTCGAGATGCCATGCTTCACTGCGCCAGCCTGACCCGAAAGTCCGCCGCCTTCGACCGTTGCCATCACGTCGAACTCCCCTTCGACCCCCGCCACCGTGAACGGCTGCTTGAGGATCATCTGGAGCACCGGGCGCGCGAAGTACACGGCGATCGGCTTGTTGTTGACGGTGACCTTGCCGGACCCCGGCTTGACCCAGACGCGGGCCACCGCGTCCTTACGCTTGCCCGTGGCGTAGGCGCGGCCCAGCGCATCGCGCTTGGCTTCGCGACGCGGGGCCTCGGCGGCCGCAGGCGCGACACCGGCCTCGGCCGCGGCGTCCGAAACAGCCGACTTCAGCTCGTCGAGGGACTTGATCTCGGTTGCCATGCTCACGCGCTCCGGCTGTTCTTGACGTTCATCGACTTGACGTCGAGCACTTGGGGCGCTTGCGCCTCGTGCGGGTGCTCGGCGCCGGCATAGACGCGCAGGTTACCCATCAGGTGCCGCGCCAGGATGTTCTTGGGCAGCATCCGCTTGATGGCGGCTTCCACCACGCGCTCGGGGTGCTTGCCCTCGAGGATCTGGCCTGCGGTGCGGTTCTTGACGCCGCCCGGATAGCCGGTGTGCCAGTAGTACACCTTGTCGGTGTGCTTGCGGCCGGTCATCGCGACCTTTTCGGCGTTCACGATGATCACGTTGTCGCCCATGTCCATGTGCGGCGTGAAGGTGGCCTTGTGCTTGCCGCGCAGGCGGTTCGCGACGATCGAGGCGAGGCGGCCCAGAACGACACCTTCGGCGTCGATCACGATCCACTTCTTCTCAATGTCCGAAGGCGTAGCAGTGAAGGTTTTCATTTGTATCGCTCTCGGTTCAAGACGAACGGGCGGCGCGATGGCCGCCCGGGTGCCGGTGATGGCGCGTGTATGATCGAAGCCGCGCACCGCGTCAAGCGCGTGACCGTAATTTCATGCAAGCAAAATCAACGTCTTGCAACAAAGGTATTATATTACCCCATAATCACAACCTATCCCGTGCTGGCGGGATGGAGTAGGTAAGCCCCGCCCGCGCGACGGGCTCCGCCATGCCGTCGGAGTAGACAAGGACGTCGCCGACGGCGAGGCTTCGGCCAAGCTTGAGGAGCCGCGCCTCGGCGATCATGTCCACCCCGGCGGCGGGCTTGCGCAGGAAGTCGATCGCACAGTTCGTTGTCACGGCAAGAGCCACGGGCCCGATCTGAGACAGGATCGAAAGGTAGACCGTCACGTCCGCCAGCGCGAACATCGAGGGGCCAGAGACCGTGCCGCCGGGCCTGAGGTGGCGTTCGGCAACTGGCATACGCACCCGTACGGCGCCGCCTGGCCCGACATCCTCGACCACGAAGTCGTCGCGGACCTGAGGAAACGCCTCGGCCAGGAACGACTGGAGTTCCGCCGCCGTCATCGCCGTCATTGCCTTTCCCCCTGCCCGCTTGCGGCATAAGCTGCCGCGAAACCGGGAGGAATCGCAAGTGCCAGACCCAATCCTGCTGCGCGAGGACTTTGGCGCCGTCGCAACGCTCACGCTCAACCGCCCCGAGGCGCTGAATGCACTGTCCGACGCGATGCTGGCCGAGCTGAAGGCGGCCTTCACCGCCCTCGCCGAAGATCGCACCGCCCGAGTGGTGATCCTGCGAGGCGCCGGCAAGGCATTCTGTGCGGGCCATGACCTGCGCGAGATGCAGGCGGGGCGACAGTCCGAGGACGAAGGCCGCGCCTACTTCGCCGATCTCTTCGCGCGCTGCGCCGAAGTCATGCAGATGATCCCCCGCCTGCCCCAGCCGGTGATCGCAGAGGCCCACGGCATCGCCACCGCGGCAGGGTGCCAACTTGTCGCCTCCTGCGACCTTGCAGTTGCGGCCGAGGGCACGCGGTTCGGGGTGAACGGGGTCAACATCGGGCTGTTCTGCTCGACGCCGATGGTGGCGCTTTCGCGGAACGTTCCCCGCAAGCTCGCCTTCGAAATGCTGACGACCGGGCAGTTCATCGACACAGGTCGCGCCGAGGCGATGGGGCTGATCAACAGGGCCGTCCCGCAAGAGCGGCTCGGCGAGGAGACGCGGATGCTGGCCGAGACAATCGCGGCCAAGCTCGGCGCGGCGGTGAAGGTCGGCAAACGCGCCTTCTACGATCAGCTCGAGATGCCGCTCGCCGACGCCTACGACCACACCGCGTCGGTGATGGTCGAGAACATGCTCTGGCGCGACACCGCCGAGGGAATCCAGGCCTTCCTCGAAAAGCGCAAGCCGGACTGGCCGCAGGCGTAGCCCCCCTTGACCACGCCCGCGTGCCGCGCGACGACCCCGCCCGCGTGCCGCGCGACCGGTGCGGCGGCAGGCGGGAGACACGACATGCGCATCGCGAACCGGATCGGGCATATCAGCGGCGGCGGGTCCGACGGCTGGGCAATCTACTATCGTACCCGCGACCTCGTCGCGGCGGGGGAGCGGGTAATCAACCTGACCATCGGCGAGCACGACGTGAAGACCGACGCCGCGATCCTCGACGCCATGCATGCCGCGGCCCGCGGCGGTGCGACCGGTTATACCTTCGGCGCCGGCCTGCCCGCGCTTCGCCGCGAGATCGCCACGCGCGTCAGCTCGCAGACTGGCGTCCCGACGTCTTCGGACAACATCGTCGTCACGCCCGGCGGGCAGGCAGCCCTGTTCGCGACCCATATGGCGCTCCTCGACGCAGGCGACCGGGCGCTGTTCGTGGACCCCTACTACGCCACCTACCCCGGCACGATCCGCGCAACCGGTGCCACAGCCGTGCCAGTCCCTACCCTGCCCGAGGAAAACTTCGAGCCGACCGAAACCGCGATCGCCGCGCTAGCTGCCGGCGCTCGGACGCTGCTGGTAAACACGCCGAACAATCCGACCGGCGTGATCTATTCACGGGCGACGCTAGAAGGCGTCGCGCGCTCCGTGATGGCACGCGACCTGTGGCTTATCTCGGATGAGGTCTACGATACCCAGGTCTGGGATGGCGCCCACCTCAGCCCCCGCGCCCTTCCCGGCATGGCCGAGCGGACCATTGTCGTCGGCTCGATGTCCAAGAGCCATGCGATGACCGGTTCGAGGCTTGGTTGGGTCGTCGCTCCGCCAGAGGTCGCCGAGGCGGTGACGATGCTCGCCACCAACACCACCTACGGCGTGCCGGCCTTCATCCAGGAGGCGGCGCACTACGCGCTGCGGCAGGGGGAAGGTTTCGAGGCGGCCATCGCCGCCCCGTTTCGCCGCCGTCGCGACATTGCGCTTGCCAGTCTCGAGGGGTCGAACGCCGTGCGCGCGGTGCCCCCTTCGGGAGCGATGTACCTGATGCTCGACATCCGCGCGACGGGGATGGACGGAAACGCTTTCGCGGAAGGATTGCTTGAGGAGCAGCGGATCGCCGTGATGCCGGGTGAGAGCTTCGGCCGGGCGGCGGCAGGGCATGTACGTGTCGCGATGACGGTGGACGATGCAGCCTTCGCCGATGCCCTCACCCGCCTGCGCCGCTTTGCCGAAGGCCGCACCTCGAACTGAAGCCACTCGCTGCGGGCGACGGCACGAATACCGGTGAAACACTTTGCCGTCCACCGGCCAACGGACCTCATCCGTATGTCACCTTACGGCGAGGATGCTGCTCCAATGGCCGCGCACGAAGTTCTGGACGTTTTCGGGCAAGGCCGAGAACACCGTGGAGGTCTTCACCTTGCCCTTCTTCCCCTTCACCTTCTTCTTCGATCCGCGCTCCGCCTCGGTCGGCTGCTTGTCCTCGATCTCTTCACCGCTACCCTCGAAGAAGTAGTGAACCTTGGGGACGCCTTCCTTGGTGACGTGATAGGTCTCGGTCGTGAGATTGATATGGTATGTCTCGCCGCCCTGCTCCCATGTCGGCATGTTGCCGCTGGGCCGGACATCGATTCCATTGATGATTACGAGTTGAGCGACGGCGGCACCGGCCGAGGATCGCTTGTCGGCATTCTTCTGCAGCAAGGCAAGGGACAGTGTCCGATCGGCGCTGTCGGCTGCGCGCTGCAGCACCGCCACGGCGCTGCCCATTCGGCCCGGCGGGTACGCCGAAATCGCCGGAGATGGATGGAGAGGCCGCCGAACGGGATCCGACGCATCCCCTAG
>CAZOHN010000062.1:0-16913 GCA_964579325.1 uncultured Rhodobacterales bacterium | reverse complement strand
GGGTGATGGACATGAACGACCGGGCGCTGCGCCAGATCGTCTGCAACCTCGGCGGCGTGGCCAACGGCTATCCGCGCGAGGCGGGCTTCGACATCACCGTGGCTTCGGAAGTCATGGCGATCCTGTGCCTGGCGAAGGACCTCGCCGATCTCGAGAAGCGGCTGGGCGACATCATCGTGGGCTACCGCCGCGACAAGTCCGCGGTCTATGCCCGCGATCTCAAGGCAGACGGCGCGATGGCGGTCCTGCTCAAGGACGCGATGCAACCGAACCTCGTGCAGACGCTCGAGAACAACCCCGCCTTCGTGCATGGCGGCCCGTTCGCCAACATCGCTCACGGCTGCAACTCGGTGATCGCGACGACCACTGCGCTGAAGCTTGGCGAGTACGTCGTGACGGAGGCCGGCTTCGGCGCCGACCTCGGCGCCGAGAAGTTCTTCGACATCAAATGCCGCAAGGCGGGTCTGAGGCCCGACGCGGTGGTTCTGGTCGCGACGGTCCGCGCCATGAAGATGAATGGCGGCGTCGCAAAGGCCGACCTCGGTGCCGAGAACGTCGCCGCGGTCGAGAAGGGCTGCGCAAACCTCGGGCGCCACATCGAGAACATCAAGAAGTTCGGCGTGCCGCTGGTGGTGGGGATCAACCACTTCGTCACCGACACCGACGCCGAAGTGCAGGCGATCAAGGATTACTGCGCCGGCAAGGGTGTCGAGGCGATCCTCAACACGCACTGGGCGAACGGCGGGGCCGGCATCGCCGAGACGGCGCGCAAGGTGGTCGAGCTGTGCGAGGGCGGCTCGGCCGACTTCCGCACGCTCTACCCCGACGAGATGCCGCTGTTCGAGAAGATCGAGACGATCGCCAAGGAAATCTACCGGGCCGACGAGGTCATCGCGGACAAGTCGATCCGCGATCAGCTCAAGGGCTGGGAAGCGGCGGGCTATGGCAGCCTGCCGATCTGCATGGCAAAGACCCAGTATTCCTTCACCACCGATCCGAACATGCGCGGCGCGCCCACCGGTCACACGCTTCCGGTGCGCGAAGTGCGGCTCTCGGCCGGGGCCGGGTTCATCGTGGTGATCTGCGGAGAGATCATGACGATGCCGGGCTTGCCGAAGGTGCCGAGCGCGGAAACCATCCGCATCAACGAGGCCGGTCAGATCGTCGGGCTGTTCTGACGTGAGGGCCGCGCGCAACCTGGGAGGGCATCGTGCTTGACAAGATCCTCGTACCGGTAAGGGGCGACGGCAAGGGCGACAACGTCCTTGCCCACGCCGCCGCGCTGGCCCATCGCTTCGGCTCGCACGTCGAGGTCGCGCACTGCCGCGCGCGGCCCGAAGACCTGATGCCCTTCGGCGTGCCCCTGCCGTCGTTCGTGCGCGACCAGCTCCTCAAGCAGACCCAGATTCTCGCCGACGAGGTGGAGAAGGGACTTCGGGGTGAACTGCACGCGCTCGCCGCAAAACTCGGCCTGAGCGAGACCGATCCGCCCCACGGCGGCACCGCCACGGTGTCGTTCGTGGAGCAACAGGGCCGCATGGTCGATGTCATCAAGAGCCACGGGCGGCTGGCGGACCTGATCGCCGTGCCCAAGCCCGACCGCGACCGCAACATCGGCTCGAACTCGCTCAAGGCGGCGCTGTTCCGGACCGGACGGCCCGTTATGATGTGCCCGCAGGCGGACTCGATCCCCGAGGATCTCGGCGCGAACCTCACCCTGGGCTGGAACGGCTCGATGGAAGCGGGTCGGGCCGTGGCGCTGGCGATGGACCTGATCGCCAGGGCGACAAAGGTAACGATCCTTGCGGGGACCGGCGCCGAGCCGCACGGGGCGACGACGGAAGACCTCGTGGAATACCTTGCACTGCGGAACATCACGGCCGAAGTGCGGCGCTTCTCGGCGAAGAATCCGGGCGCCGCGCTGCTGTCCGAGACGAAGGCGGCGGGCGCAACGATGCTTGTCATGGGCGCCTACGGCGACAGCCACGAACGCGAGACCCTCTTCGGGGGCAACACGCAGACGGTCGTCGACGACGCCGACATTCCGGTTGTCATGGTTCACTAGGAGAGAGGTTCGACAGACACGAAGGGAACGAAGGACGACCGTCGGGGGCTGGCCACGGGCAAGAATGGCACCATAATAGGCGCCTCGACACGACGAAACATCTGTTCAAACGGGAGGACTACAATGAAACTTTCAAAGCGCAACTTCCTCGGACTGACCATGGCGACCGCCGTGGGCATCACCGGGATGGCTACCTCGGCGCTCGCCTGGGAGCCGCGCAAGCCGATCGACTTCGTGATCATGGCGGGTCCCGGCGGCGGCGCCGACCAGATCGCCCGCTTCATCCAGTCGGTGGCGGAAAAGAAGGGCCTCACCAGCCGTCCGCTGATCCCCAACAACAAGGGCGGCGGTTCGGGTGCCGAGGCGCTGATCTGGCTCAACACGACCAATGATCCCGATCACACGATCCTCGTCACGCTGAACTCGTTCTTCTCGACGCCGATCCGCCAGCCCGATCTCGGCGTCGACATCCAGACCTTCACCCCGATCGCGATGATGGGCGTCGACCCCTTCGCACTCTGGGTCCACAAGGACAGCGGGATCGAGACGTTCGAGCAGTGGGTGGACGCGGTCAAGGCGGCCAACGGTGAATACATCACCGGCGGCACCGGCACGGGCCAGGAAGACAGCATCGTCTTCGCCTACGTCAACAACGCCTTCGGGATCAACTCCAAGTACATCCCGTTCGATGGCGGCGGTGCGGTGGCAGCGGCCCTTGCCGGCCAGCAGATCCAGGCGACCGTGAACAACCCGGCAGAAGCCCGCGGCTTCTTCCAGTCGGGCGACGTCCGGCCGCTTCTGGTCTTCTCGGACGAGCAGATGCCGATCTACGAGGGCATCCCGACGCTCAAGGAGAAGGGCCACGACTTCAGCTACTACAACCAGCGGGCCGTCGTCGGCGCGCCGGGCATGTCGGCCGAAGCTGCGGAGTACTACCAGAACCTGTTCACCGAGATCTACAACTCGGAAGAGTGGCAGGGCTACCTCGAGGCCGAGGCGATGTCTCCGCTGTGGATGAATGCCGACGAGCAGCGCGCCTACTGGCAACTGCAGATGGACGTCCACACCAAGCTGCTCGCCGATATCGGCGGCTGACGAACGACAGGTAGGGGCACTGGGAGGGCCAACATGCGCAATGGCGAAATCATAACGGCGGGCGTGCTGGCCCTCCTTTCCATCTACCTGATGTACAAGGCTTCCGCGAACGGGATCGGCTTCGTTGCCGGGACCGGGCCGGCGGGCGGCTTCTGGCCGTTCTGGCTCTCGCTGGGGATGCTGGTCTCGACCGGCTTCGTGGCACTCAACTGGGTGCGGCGGGCCACCCCGCAGTCGCGTTCCGAGGAACCCGTGCTCGACGCCTATGGGCGCAGGACGCTGATCCTCGTCGGTGGCGGCATCATCGGCTTCGTCGCGCTGATCGACATCGTCTCGATGTACGGCGCGGTCGCGATCTTCATGCTCTACTACCTCAAGTTCCTCGGGCGCCACAGCTGGTTCCTGACGATCCCGATGGTGCTGCTGTTTCCGGTGGGGCTGTTCTTCTTCTTCGAGGGACTGATGCGGATCTCGATGCCGAGCGGCATGAGCTTCACCGAGCCGGTGTTCAACGTCCTCTACGACATCATCTACTGAGCCGGTCACGACCTCGCTGGCATAGGGGCGAACCAAGCCATGGAAATTCTGGGACTTCTCGGCGATGGCATGTTGATTGCCATCCAGCCGCTCAACCTGCTGCTGATCTTCATCGGCGTGACGGTGGGCCTGTTCATCGGCGCGATGCCGGGTCTGGGTTCGGTCAACGGCGTGGCGATCCTGCTGCCGATCACCTTCCTCGTCCCGCCCGGCTCGGCGATCATCTTCCTTGCCGCGATCTACTACGGGGCGATGTACGGCGGGGCGATCTCGTCGATCACGCTGGGGATCCCCGGTGCCTCGACCGCGGTGGCCACCACCTTCGACGGGCGACCGCTCGCGCTGCAGGGCAAGGCGCGGCTCGCACTGGTGGCGGCCGCCATGGCGTCCTTCGTCGGCGGAACGGTCTCGGTGGTGCTGTTCACCGGCTTCGCACCGCTCCTCGCGACCGTCGCGCTCAGCTTCGGCCCGCCGGAAATCTTCGCGCTGATGCTGCTGGCCTTCGCGACCTTCGTGGGCCTCGGCGGTGACGACATCCCCAAGACGATCTTCTCGATCTGCTTCGGCCTGGTGCTGGCAACCGTGGGCTTCGACCAGATCTCCGGCGCTCCCCGGCTCGTCCTGTTCGACATGAACGGCTTCCTCGGCGGGATCAGCTTCCTTGTGCTTGCCATCGGTGTCTACGGCATCGGCGAGATGCTCTGGACGATCGAGTCCACACGCGGTGAAGTCAGCAAGAGCAAGGCCGACATCTCGGCCGAGGGCATCATCGAGGACACTGGCACCACCTTCCGCAAGGGCTGGAAGGGCATGTCGATCGGGTCGTTCCTCGGCTTCTTCGTCGGTGTGCTGCCCGCCGCAGGCGCGACCCCGGCCTCGCTCATGTCCTATGGCGTCACCAAGATGGTATCGAAGCGGCCGCAGGAGTTCGGCCATGGCCACGTCGGCGGAGTGGCGGCCCCGGAGGCTGCCAACAACTCGGCCTCGACCGGCTCGATGCTGCCAATGCTCACGCTCGGCATCCCCGGATCGCCGACAACGGCGATCCTGCTGGGCGGCATGGTGATCTGGGGCCTGACGCCCGGTCCACGGCTCTTCGTGGAGCAGTCGGATTTCGTCTGGGGCCTGATCGGGTCGTTCTACGTGTCGAACCTCTTCGCGCTGATCGTGAACCTCGCCTTCATCCCGCTGTTCATCTGGATGCTGCGGATGCCGTTCACCGTGCTCGCGCCGCTGATCTTCGTGCTGTCGATCGTCGGCGGCTATGCGGCCATGGCCGACATGTTCGACATCTGGCTGCTCTTGGTCTTCGGCTTCGGCGCGTTCTTCCTGCGGAAGTTCGACTACCCGGTGGCACCGGCCGTGCTGGCCATCGTACTCGGTCCCATCGCCGAGCCGACGCTGCGGCAGTCGCTGCTGCTGTCGTCGGGCGACCCGTCGATCTTCTTCACGCGGCCGATCGCAGCACCCATCATGGTTGTCGCGATCATCCTGATCCTGATGCCGGCCTTCAAGTACCTGCGGCCCAAGCGCGCGCGTCCGGCCGAGTAGGCGCGTTCACAAGCAACGAGGGGGGCATCGGTTCCGATCGGTGCTCCTTTCCCCTTTTTTGGCAATGGTTTGCGAGAGCTTCGGCGATACCTCCGGGCCCGTGTCGGCGGCAGATATGCTGTGATTTTACAATTTTACAAATACGTCGATTGTGTAAATCCACAGAGACATGTTCACCCGATTCGGTTGGCATCTCCGGCGCGCGTAATTATATTTCTGGCTCTAGAACATGCGGTATTTCGGGAGGTCTCCATGGCACGCAAGATTCTCATCCTCGGTGCATCCTACGGGTCGCTCCTCGGCACCAAGCTTCTGATGGCGGGCCAGGACGTCACGCTCGTTTGCCGCCGCTCGACGGCCAACCTCATCAACGCCGAAGGCACCGAGGTGCGCATCAAGCTGCGCGACGAGGACGAGCCGCGCGCGTTCCGCTCGAAAGACCTGCCCGGCACCCTCGATGCGGTTCCACCGCGCGACGTCGATGTAGAGCAGTACGACCTCGTCGCGCTTGCCATGTCCGAGCCGCAGTACGGCACCGATGACATCCGCGAGCTGCTGGCGCGTATCGCCATGGCCGGCGTGCCGTGCCTGTCGATCATGAACATGCCGCCGCTGCCCTACCTCCGGCGGATCCCGGGCCTCGACGCGGAAGCCCTGCGTCCCGCGTTCTCCGACCCCGAAGCCTGGGATGCCTTCACGCCAGGCCTCGTGACCCTGTGCAGCCCCGACCCGCAGGCGTTCCGTCTGCCCGACACCGGGGCCAACGTGCTGCACGTGGGCCTGCCCACCAACTTCAAGTCGGCCCCTTTCGAGAAGCCCGAGCACACGGCGATCCTGAAGGAACTCGAAGCCGCGATCGACGCGGTCACGGTCGACGGCAAGGACGTGCCCGTGAAACTGCGCGTCTTCGACTCGCTCTTCGTGCCCTTCGCCAAGTGGTCGATGCTGCTGACCGGCAACTACCGCTGCGTCCTGCCGCATGGCGCGCAGGCGATCCGCGATGCCGTCCATGGCGACATCGCTGCCTCCGAGCGGATCTACACCAGGATCGAGAGCATCGTGACCGCGCTTGGCGCTGGTGACGGCGACCAGGTTCCGTTCGAGAAGTATGCGAACGCGGCCAACGGCCTTCTCAAGCCGTCGTCTGCCGCGCGCGCCGTCGAGGGCGGCGCCGACGCGATCGAGCGGGTCGACATGCTGGTGAAACTGATCGCCGACCAGAAGGGTGTCAGCATTCCCGAACTCGACCGCACGGTAGAGATCGTGAACGCCCGCCTTGCCGGCAACCGCCACGCAGCTGCCGCCTGAATCTGCCAGACCGATCCTGAAGGAGGCCGCCGTTCATCCGGCGGCCTCTTCGCTTGGAGGTGCGGCCGCCCGGACCACTTCGGCCACCTGCATCAGCTGTTTGCCGAGGGGGCTCGTACGCCGCCAGACCATGCCGATGGTGCGTGTGGGCTGCTGCGCGCCGAAGCGGGCAATCGCGACGTCGGCCGCACGCGTCTCGACCGGCACGGCCATCTCCGGGATCAAGGTCACTCCGATCCCCGCACCGACCATCTGCACCAGCGTCGACAGGGAACTGCCGTCCAGCAGCTCGCGCGGCGGGCTGTTCCCAAGGCTGCAGAACGACAGGGCCTGATCGCGGAAGCAATGGCCTTCCTCGAGGAGCAGGAGCCGCATCTCGCGCAGCATCTCGGGGCTGGGAACCGGCTGGCCGCCATCGGCCCTTGGCCTGACCAGTACGAAGGCCTCCGAGAACAGCGGGACCTCGGTCAGCGAAGGCTCGGAGACGGGCAGGGCGACGATGGCGGCATCGAGCCGCCCTTCGGCCAGTTCCTGCAGGAGTTTCGGCGTGACCGTCTCGCGCACATGGAGGTCCAGTTGGTCGCTCAGCCGGGTCAGGCTACCGATGATCTGCGGCAGGAGATAGGGTGCGACGGTCGGGATCACGCCCAGCCGCAGCCGTCCGACCAGTTGGTCCTGTGTGGCACGGGCGAGGTCGCCAAGCTCGTCGACAGCCCGCAGGATCATGCCGACGCGGCCGGCGAAGTCCTCCCCGAAGTCGGTCAGCCGCACCTGCCGCGCGCCGCGTTCGAAAAGCGCGCGGCCGAGCGTTTCCTCCAGGTCCTTGATCTGCATCGACAAGGCTGGCTGCGAGATGGAGCAGACCTCCGCCGCCCGCCCGAAATGGCTGTGGCGGGCGAGGGCCTCGAAGTAGCGCAACTGCTTCAGCGTGATATTGTTCATAATGTCAGCTTATCTCAGCGATCAGGAGATTCAACTTAAGCTAATCGCCCGACTCTGCTAGGGAGGTGGCATGGAAGAGATCAGTCGCCGACGCCGGAGCCCGCATCAGGCGCTCCCGGGCATCGGCAGGGCTTTTTTGTTCCGCAGCCGCGTCCGGGCGGCCGCTGGCCCGCAGGCATGATGCCGCGATGGGCCGGAGGCCGGTCGATCCGTCAAGCACGAGCCAGATCGGAGAGAAAGCAATGGATGGCAACGACATGAACACCGCGGGCAAATGCCCGGTGATGCACGGTGCGCTGACCAGCACGGGCAGCACGGTCATGGACTGGTGGCCCAAGGCGCTGAACCTCGACATCCTGCATCAGCACGACACCAAGACCAACCCGCTCAAGGGCTTCAGCTACCGTGAAGAGGTCAGGAAACTCGACTTCGAGGGGCTGAAGCGCGACATGCACGCGCTGCTGACCGACAGCCAGGACTGGTGGCCGGCCGACTGGGGCCATTACGGTGGCCTGATGATCCGCCTCGCATGGCATTCGGCGGGTTCCTACCGTCTGGCCGACGGCCGGGGCGGTGGCGGAACCGGCAACATCCGCTTTGCGCCCCTGAACTCCTGGCCCGACAATGCCAACCTCGACAAGGCGCGCCGCCTGCTGTGGCCGCTCAAGAAGAAGTACGGCAACAAGGTCAGCTGGGCTGACCTTATCCTCCTTGCCGGGACGATCGCATACGAGAACATGGGGCTGAAGACCTACGGCTTCTCCTTCGGCCGAGAAGACATCTGGCATCCCGAGACCGACGTCTACTGGGGGTCTGAGACGGAGTGGTTGGCGCCCTCCGAGAACCGCTACGCCGATCTCGCCAACCCCTCCACGCTCGAGAACCCGCTGGCAGCGGTACACATGGGTCTGATCTACGTGAACCCCGAAGGCGTGAATGGCCAGCCCGATCCGGCGCGCACCGCGCTTCATGTGCGCGAGACCTTCGCACGTATGGCGATGGACGACGAGGAGACTGCGGCCCTGACCGCAGGCGGCCATACCGTCGGCAAGGCGCACGGAAACGGGGATGCAGCGCGCCTCGGTCCAGCGCCGGAGGGCGCGAGCATCGAGGCCGCAGGTCTCGGCTGGCTGAACACCGACTTCTCGGGTCGGGCCACCGATGCGGTCACCTCCGGGATCGAAGGGGCATGGACCACCCACCCGACGAAATGGGACATGGGCTACTTCAAGCTGCTCTTCGGCTATGAATGGGAGCTGACCAAGTCGCCCGCCGGCGCAAACCAGTGGCGTCCAGTCGGCATCCGCGAGGAAGACATGCCGGTCGATCCGACTGATCCGGCCAAGCGCGTCATGCCGATGATGACCGACGCGGACATGGCGATGAAGGTGGACCCGATCTACAACGCGATCTGCCAGAAGTTCATGGCCGATCCCGCCGCCTTCGACGATGCCTTCGCCCGTGCCTGGTTCAAGCTGACCCATCGCGATCTTGGCCCGAACACGCGCTACATCGGCCCCGACGCCCCGGCCGAAGTGCTGATCTGGCAGGATCCGGTTCCCGCCGGCAGCACCTCGTGGGATGTGGCGGCCGTCAAGGCGAAGATCGCGGCCACTGGCCTCTCTGCCGCCGACATGGTGGCCACCGCCTGGGACAGCGCCCGCACCTTCCGGCAGTCCGACTACCGCGGCGGCGCGAACGGTGCGCGGATCCGGCTTGCCCCGCAGAAGGACTGGGAGGGCAACGAGCCCGCGCGCCTTCAGCGCGTGCTCGCCGCGCTCGAGCCGATCGCGGCCTCCAGCGGGGCCTCGGTCGCGGACGTGATCGTGCTTGCCGGCAACCTCGGCGTCGAGATGGCCGCGAAGGTGGCGGGCTTTCACATCGAGGTGCCGTTCACGCCGGGCCGCGGCGACGCGACCGACGCGATGACCGATGCCGCCGCCTTCGACGTGCTGGAGCCGCTGGCCGATGGCTACCGGAACTGGATGAAGAAGGACTACGTGGTCAGCGCCGAGGAACTGATGCTCGACCGAACGCAGCTCATGGGCCTCACCGCGCCCGAGATGACCTGCCTCGTCGGCGGGATGCGGGCGATCGGCGCCAACCACGGCGGCAGCAAGCACGGGGTCTTCACCGACCGCGAGGGCGCGCTGACCACCGACTTCTTCGTCAACCTCACCGACATGGCGTGGAAGTGGGTTCCGAAGGGCACCAACCTCTACCACCTCGTCGATCGCAAGACCGGCGAGACAAGGTGGACGGCCACGCGCGTCGACCTGGTGTTCGGGTCCAACTCGATCCTGCGGGCCTATGCCGAGGTCTATGCCCAGGACGATGCCGCCGGGAAGTTCGTAGACGACTTCGTCGCGGCCTGGGTAAAGGTGATTAACGCCGACCGCTACGACCTCGCGGCGTGATCGGGACTTCAGAGCGGAAGGGGCGTGGCCAGCAGACTGGCCGCGCCCCTTTCTTGTGAGGGTTGAAGGTGTGAGGGATTGTACATACCGATCGGTATTGAAAAATACCAACCGGTTGGTATTATGACGCAGTGCTTCAACCCACGACGGAGACTCGTCCCATGGCCGACACCGCAGCCGCAGACGCGCGTACCGCGCCCGACGCTTCCACCATGCAGGGCGTCATCCCCTACCTCAGCTTCGACGGCCGGGCAGGGGAGGCCGCCGACTTCTACGCCCGTGCCTTCGGGGCGCAGGACATCGGCCGTATGCCGATGCCCGAAGACCCGGATCGCCTGATGCATGCGCAAGTCGTGATCAACGGCGGCGCCCTGATGATGACCGACCACCGCCATCCCCACAACGCGGGGGCTCCGCCGCTCGCCGTCGGCCATCTGCAACTCGTCGTCGCCGACGGCCAGGCCTGGTTCGATCGGGCTGTCGCCGCGGGCTGCACGGTCGCAGTTCCCTTTTCGCGGCAGGACTGGGGCGACGACTGGGGCATGGTCACCGACCCGTTCGGGATCGCCTGGGCCATCCTGCAACCCGGACCCGACATGGTATAGGGCGGGACGAAATGGCACTCGACACACGTGCGTGTTTCTGGTTCGAACGCGATGCGATGAAGGCTGCGGTGTTCTACGCGAGCCTCTTTCCAGACAGCGCCATCGAGGACTGGGAGGGCCATGACATGCAGGTGCACGACGGCGGGACGCAAGCTGATGCAGGCGTTACCATCATCAATCTGCGCCTTCTGGGCACGCCCTACCAGTTTCTCGAAGCCGGCTCGATGTTTCCGCAAACCCCGGCAGCCTCGATCACCGTCCTGACCGAGGACCAGGCCGAGACCGACCGGCTCTGGTCGGCGCTCTCCGAAGGCGGCAGCGAACAGCCCTGCGGCTGGCTCCGCGACCGGTTTGGCCTGCACTGGCAGATCGTCCCCGAGGCGCTCGTGCGCCTCATGCGGTCACCCGGCGCGGCGCCGCGGGTCATGGCGGCGATGATGGAGATGACCCGGATCGACATCGCGGCGCTCGAGGCGGCTGCAGGGCAGGGCGCATGACCGAAGCGGCACGGAGCCGTGTCCCGCGAGGGGAGGCTCGCCTGCGCCTCCTCGATGCGGCGCTCCACGTGATCCGCAAGACCGGCTTCGCCGCGATGAGTGTGGACGACCTCTGCGCCGCCGCCGGCGTCACCAAGGGCGCCTTCTTTCACCACTTCCCGTCCAAGGAAGCCCTCGGCGTGGCCGCGGTCGAGCATTGGTCGACCGTCACCTCCGAATTGTTCGCCGCACACCCCTACAATACGCTCCCGGACCCGGTGGACCGCGTGCTTGCCTATCTCGCGTTCCGCCGCGAGCTGGCTGCGGGAACGGCTGCCGAATACTCCTGTCTGGCGGGGACCATCGTGCAGGAGATGCACGCCACGAGCCCCGCCATTCGCGACGCAGCCCTCGCCGCGATCCGGGGCGGGGCGGGGCATATCCGCGAACACTTGCGCGAGGCGCTTGCCGCCCACCCGGTTCCGGGCCTCACGGCCGAGGGTCTCTCTATGCATATCCAGGCCGTGATCCAGGGCGGCATTGTCGCCGCCAAAGCCGCCGACGATCCCGCGCTCCTGCGCGCTAGCATCGACCACCTCACCCGTTACGTTCGACTGCTCTTCGACCGCGGCTGATCCTGACGGTGCTGCGCCGAGTTCGGAAAGGGCTGCAGCGTGCTCAGTCGCGGGTACGGAGCGCCTTGCCCGCGGCCAGTTGCCGGCAGGCCACGTCCGCCGGCCAGTCGACGATCCGCCGGGCGAGGGCAAGGCCGTCCGGGTCCGGACGGAACCGCAGGTAGATCGGCTTCCAGCCCATCGCGAGGCCCACGAGGTTGCGGCTGTTGACCTCGCCGCAGACCGCCCATCCTCCATCCGAAAGGCGGAAGCCGCCGATCTTGCGGAAGTTCGCGGTGGCCGGATTGCCCAAGGTTGCGGCGACGAGACGCTCGCTCTCCTCTGCCAGCCCCTCCGGCAAGCGGGCCGGCGTGCCGGTCGGGCCGGCCGAGGCGGATACACCGGAAAGCGCGAGGGCGAGGAAGCAGATGCGTAGCATGAAAGAAGCCTGCGAGGTGTGTTCGCAGGCTTTCACGTCTTGGTTAAGGGTCCGTTAGGGGCAGGCGCCGGTCGGGGCGACCTCAGCCACCCCAGGTGCGGACCGGACCGCAATCCATGTGCACGAAGTTCGAGCGCGAATAGCGGCCCACGCCACCGGCCTGGCACGCGGCCGCGGCCCGCGCCATCTGGCTCACGTTGCGGCTCGACAGCCGCAAGTCGGCGGCCTGACCCTGCATGTGCAACGAATTCCGCGCCACCCCGCGCGAGCGTGACCGGAGCATCTGGTTGGTTTCAGGCGAGCGGTAACCCGACAGCAGCATGTAGGGCTCGCTCACGTCGAGGAGATTGTGCGCCGCGGCCATGATGTCGACCGTGCGCGCGTCAATCTTCCTTGCCTGGCCATTGCGCCAGTCGCGCATGAATCGCGATACTTCGTCCATGGCTTCGGGGATATACTTCCCTTCCAGCCAGTAGATCGTGTCCAGGCTCTCGCCGGTCCGGCCCGAATACATGCGCAGGCGCCGGATGTCGCCGGCCCCGCGCAGAATTCCGAAGGCATTGGAGTACGTCGGCGCCGCGACCACGACCGACGCCGCAAAGATTCCCAGCAGGGAGCGGCGCGTCACACCATTGATACGTTCGATCATCAGTTGAAAGCCCGTCCCGTCTTTCGCCTTAGCCGTTGTTCTTCACGGCCTTGTGTTCCAGCCCGTTTCCCACGACCTTATGCCACCAATGGGCGTTGGTCTGAACCCTTCTGTTAGCGCTTTCTTGAGAACTTGCACATTTTGCGCGGATTCCCGCCGAAATGTGAACAATCTATTGGGTCCTCCTGATGCAGGAATGTCGCGCTCGGGGGGTGAAAAGGCCCGCTTGGGCTGTTTACAGCGCTGGGGGAATCGTCAGTAATGCAGTTGTCTGTTCGCATTCATCCGCTGCCAGGAAACCTGATGACGACGCCTTTGCTGCGCCTGCGCTGTTCCGTTGCCTTTATCCTCGCCCTGGCCCTCTCGCCGGTAGCCGCACCTGCCATAACACTGGGAGGCTACACGCAGTCCGTGGCCGAGACTGCGGCCGAGGATCCGGTGCTCGCGGCCTTCTACCGCGGGCGCGACTATGCCCCGCTCTGGACCGGCGCGGAGTCGGTGGAACGGCGGCAGGCCTTTCTGCGCGCGCTGTCGCTTGCCGACGCCCACGGTCTTCCCTCGGCCCGCTATGACGCCGAGCAGATCGCGGCGGCGTTCCGCGCGGTGCAGGGCGAGCGAGAGGTGGGGCGGCTTGAGGTCGAGACGACCCGAGCCTTCCTCGCCTATGCCCGCGACATGCAGTCCGGCGCGCTCGAACCCACCGTACTGATGGGCGCGGAGATCAAGCGCGACTTGCCCCGGCGCGACCCGACCACGACACTCGCCCGCTTCGCCGCCACCGACGCGCCGGCCGCATTCCTGCGGGCGCTGGCTCCGACATCCGACCACTACGCACGCCTTCTGCGTGAGAAGGCCCGGCTGGAACGGCTGATCGCCGGCCAGGGTTGGGGGGCAGAGGTCCCGGCCCAATCGCTCGAACCCGGCCAGTCCGGCGCGGCCGTCGTGGCGCTGCGCGACCGTCTTGTGGCGATGGGCCACCTGAACCGCTCGCTCTCCGGGAGCTATGACGCCGCGATCACTGCCGCCGTCCGCCGTTTCCAGGAGGTGCATGGCATCACGCCCGACGGTGTCGCCGGGCGTGCCACGTTGGTCGAGATCAACAAGGCTCCGGCCGAACGGCTCCAGTCTGTCCTCGTCGCACTCGAACGCGAGCGGTGGATGAACCTAGAGGGCGGGCTTGGCGACCGGCACATCTGGGTCAACCTGACCGACTTCCACGCCCGCGTGGTCGATGACGGCAAGGTCAGCTTCCAGACCCGCTCGGTGGTGGGCGAGCGTCGCCCCGACAAGCGGACCTACGAATTCTCCGACGAGATGGAGTACATGGAGGTCAACCCCGACTGGACGGTGCCGCGCTCCATTCTCGGCCGTGACTACCTGCCCCGGATGCAGGCCAACCCAAACGCAGCCTCCTACCTGCAACTGATCGACGCGCGCGGCCGCGTGGTTTCGCGGGATGCGATCAACTTCGCGGCGTACACCGCGCGCAACTTTCCCTTCACCGTGCGCCAGCCGCCCGGGGCCTCGAACTCGCTCGGCCGGGTGAAGTTCATGTTCCCCAATCCCCATGCGATCTACCTGCACGACACGCCACAGAAGCAGCTCTTCGACCGCGAGGTGCGCGACTACTCCTCGGGCTGCATCCGGCTGAACGAGCCCTTCGACTTCGCCTACCACCTGCTCGCCCGCCAGATGGACGACCCAAAACCCTATTTCGACAACCTCGTGGCCAGCGGCCGTCAGACCCGCGTCGATCTCGACGTCCATGTGCCCGTGCACCTCGTCTATTACACCGCCTTCAGCGCCCCGACGGGCGAGATGCAGTACCGCCGCGACATCTACGATCGTGACGTGCGCCTGTTCCGGGCGCTGATCGACGCCGGGGTGGAGTTTCCCGGCGCCGGGGGATAATCCTCCTCCGCGCGGATCAGCGCGGGTGGAGGCCGTCATGGCGCATCAGGTAGGCGAAATCGCCGCGGCACTCGGGGCCGAGGCGGTGGGCGATACGGCCCTTGTCGTGCGGCGCGCGGCCGAACCGGGGGACGCCGGCCCCGACGACCTCGCGCTCGCCATGTCGCCGAAATACGCCGAGGCGCTCGGGCTGGGGCAGGCCCGGGCGGCGATGCTCTGGGCGGAGGCCGATTGGCAGGCCCTCGGCGTTGCCGCCGCAATCCTCGTCACCCGGCCGCGCCTGGCGATGGCAGGCCTTACCCGGCTGCTCGACCCGGGCCCCTCCATACCGCCCGGTATCCACCCGACGGCCATCATTGACCCATCGGCCCGCATCGGTCCCGGCGCCGCCATCGGCCCCTTCGCGCTCATCGGCCCGGGCGCCGAGATCGGCGCCGGCGCGCGCATCGCCTCCCACGTCTCCATCGCGGCGGGCACGCGCATCGGCGAGGGCGCGCTCCTGCACGCGGGCGTGCGCGTCGGTGCGGGAGTCCGCATCGGCCACCGCTTCATCGCCCAGCCCGGCGCGGTGGTGGGATCGGACGGGTTCTCCTTCGTGACGCCCGAGAAGTCGGGAGTTGAGGAAATTCGTCAAACCCTCGGAAAACGCGATGAAATCCGGCAGCAAAGCTGGACTCGCATTCACTCTCTCGGCGGCGTCGAGATCGGCCACGACGTCGAGATCGGGGCCAATGCCTGCATCGACGCGGGCACCATCCGCGCCACTCGCATCGGGCGGGGCACGAAACTCGACAACCTCGTCCACGTCGGCCACAACGTCGAGGTCGGCGAGGATTGCCTCCTCTGCGGCCAGGTTGGCATCGCCGGGTCGTCACGCATCGGCAATCGCGTCGTGATGGGCGGCCAGTGCGGGGTCAACGACAACATCTTCATAGGCGACGACGTGATCGCGGGCGGCGCCACCAAGATCTTCACCAATGTCCCTGCGGGCCGGGTGATCCTCGGTTACCCGGCGGTGAAGATGGAGACTCATGTCGAGATGCAGAAGGCGCTGCGCCGCCTTCCGCGTCTTGCCGCCACGGTGGCCGCGATGCAGAAAGCGGTTCCAAAGGACGACGCCAGCGACTAAACCGGGCGCGTCGGCATTACCGGGGTGGGTGGAAATGACGGAGAGTGTGAAGGACCGGGTTGTCCGCATCATCGCGGAGCAGGCGGTGCTCGATGTCTCCGATGTGCGCCTCGACTCCACGCTCGAGGAACTCGGGATCGACAGTCTGGGCCTCGTCGAGTCGATCTTCGCGATCGAGGAGGCCTTCGACGTGCAGGTGCCCTTCAACGCCAATGACCCGCAGGCGAGCGGTTTCGACATCTCCTCGGTCGCCGCCATCGTGGCCGCGGTCGAAGGTCTCGTCGCGTCGAAAGACGCCTGAGGAGCCCCATGCACCGTGTCGTCATCACCGGGGCGGGCACGGTCAACGCCCTCGGCCGCAATGTGGCCGAAACCCATGCGGCGTTCCGCGAAGGGCGCTGCGGCATCACCGAACTCGATATCCGCGACAGCGAGAGGCTCTCGATCCGCATTGGCGGGCAGGTCCATGACTGGAACCCCGAGACCTACTTCAACCGCCAGCAGATCGTGCTTTACGACAAGTTCACCCAGTTCACGCTTCTGGCCGCGCGCGAGGCGGTCGAGCAGTCGGGGATCGACTTCACCGGAGCGCTGGGGCTGAATTCGGGCGTCGTGCTGGGCACCGCGGCGGGCGGCGTCAACACCTGGGACGACAACTACCGCACCGTCTACGAGGAGGGGAAGAACCGCGTTCATCCCTTTGTCGTGCCGAAGCTGATGAACAACGCCGCCGCTAGCCATCTCAGCATGGAGTACGGTCTCTACGGTCCGACCTTCACGGTCGCGACCGCCTGCGCCAGTTCCAATCACGCCATGGGTCTCGCCTTCCAGATGGTCCGGTCGGGCGCGGCCCAGTCGATGCTGACCGGCGGGTCCGAGGCCATGCTCTGCTTCGGGGGCATCAAGGCCTGGGAAGGGCTGCGGGTGATGTCCAAGACGGCCTGCCGGCCGTTCAGCGCCAACCGCAACGGCATGGTGCAGGGCGAGGGTGCCGCGGTGTTCGTCTTCGAGGAGTACGAGCACGCCCGCGCCCGCGGCGCGCAGATCCTCGCCGAGGTGGTGGGCTTTGCGATGTCGTCTGATGCGGCCGATATCGTGATGCCGTCCGCGCAGGGCGCCGAACGCGCGATCACGGGCGCGCTGCGCGATGCCCGGCTGAACCCCGAGGACGTGGG
>CAZOHN010000061.1:0-17048 GCA_964579325.1 uncultured Rhodobacterales bacterium | reverse complement strand
CCCGCGACCTTGATGTCCATCTGAAGCGAGGTGATCCCGTTCGCGGTGCCGGCGACCTTGAAGTCCATGTCGCCGAGGTGGTCTTCGTCGCCGAGGATGTCCGACAGGATCGCATAGCGGCCGTCCTCTTCGAGGATCAGCCCCATCGCGACACCCGCGACCGGCGCATTCAGCGGCACGCCCGCGTCCATCATCGAGAGCGATCCGCCGCAGACCGTCGCCATCGAGCTCGACCCGTTCGACTCGGTGATCTCCGAGACGATGCGGATCGTGTAGGGGAAGTCGGTCGCCGCCGGCAGAACCGCCTGAAGCGCCCGCCATGCCAGCTTGCCGTGCCCCACCTCGCGCCGGCCGGTGAAGCCGAACCGCCCGGCCTCTCCCACCGAGTAGGGCGGGAAGTTGTAGTGCAGCAGGAAGTTCATCTTCGAGGTGCCGGTCAGCGCGTCGATGAACTGCTCGTCGTCGCCGGTGCCGAGCGTCGCCACGCAGAGCGACTGCGTCTCGCCGCGGGTGAAGAGCGCCGAGCCGTGGGTGCGTGGCAGGATCCCCGTTTCCGCGACGATCGGGCGGATCGTCCTGGTGTCGCGCCCGTCGATCCGCGGCGCGCCGTTGATGATGTCGCCGCGCAGGATCGAGGCTTCCAGCTTCTTGAAGGCCGAACCGAGGTTCTCGTCGGCAAGCTCGCCCTCGGACAGCGCGGCCTTGATGGTGTCGCGGGCGGCAGAGATCGCGTTGACGCGCTCCTGCTTGTCACGCAGCGCGAAGGCGGCGCGCATCTGCGTCTCGCCTGCGGCCTTCACCCTCGAATAGAGCGCCGAATAGTCCGGCGGGGCGAAGTCGAAGGGTTCCTTCGCGGCGTCTTCGGCGAGGTCGATGATCAGGTCGATCACCGGCTGGATGCTGTCGTGGGCGAACTTCACCGCTCCCAGCATCTCGGCCTCGGACAGCTCGTAAGCCTCCGATTCCACCATCATCACCGCGTCCTTGGTGCCCGCGACGACGAGGTCGAGCCGCTGGTCCGGGTTTTCCCGCAGCTTGTGCATGTCGTCGCAATCGGGGTTCAGGACGTACTCGCCATTGACGAAGCCTACGCGGCAACCTGCCACCGGCCCCATGAATGGCGCACCCGAGATCGTCAGGGCGGCCGAGGCGGCGATCAGGCCCAGCATGTCCGGCTCATTGACCAGATCGTGGCTCAGCACGGTCACGATCACGAGGACCTCGTTCTTGAAGCCGTCCACGAAAAGCGGGCGGATCGGCCGGTCGATCAGTCGAGAGGTAAGCGTTTCCTTCTCGGAGGGACGCGCCTCGCGCTTGAAGAAGCCGCCGGGAACCTTGCCCGCGGCGTAGTAGCGTTCCTGGTAGTGGACGGTGAGGGGGAAGAAGTCTTGCCCCGGCTTCACCGATTTGGCGAAGGTGACGTTGGCCATGACGCTGGTCTCGCCCAGCGTGGCGATGACCGAGCCGTCGGCCTGACGGGCGACCTTCCCCGTTTCCAGAGTAAGCGTTTCGCGCCCCCACTGGATGGATTTCTTCGTGACGTTGAACATGTATAGTTTCCTCTTGGGAGCGCTCCCGGGCGTATCCCGGGTCTCCCGTTCCAATGGCGGCCCCATTGCCGCCGCCCCCTATCCTTCGCATGCGCCCGGGGGCGTGGGCTCACGTCGCAGATGGACGGGGGCCATACAGGAAAAGGCCCGGGATGGGAAGGCGCGAGTTGGTGAGGGCGACCTGGTGATCAGGCTGTCCGGGACAGGGCCATGGACCGCGCCTGCGCCGCAGCCAGGACTTGTAGCAGTTGCGCTCCCTCGGCGGCGGGAAACCAGACCCCGTTGATGAACTTCTCCCCACTCTCGGGCTGCCGTCCGGCGAACAGGCAGAACGGGATGGAAGGCTGCGGCAGGTTCTTCTCGAGGCTGTCGCCATGAAACAGCGTGAGCTTGGCAACTTGCGCCCTGTCCTCGGCCCGAAGAACGTCCATCGCGCGGGCAATGTCCTCGCGTGTTCCGGAGCCGGTAAGGGCCATCGTGGTCACATCCCGCCGGGCAAGGAAACGCGCGAAGAAGAAAGCACTGACCGCGATCCTGTCGAGCAGCCGGGTGGCGCTCTCCAACACGTCGTCCGCGACCGGTCGCCTGTCGCAGCGGGCGATCAGCGTGTTCAGCGCGACGGCATCGCCGAAGAACCGCATCAGGTCGACCTGCGCATTCGGGTCCATGCTCTTCAGATCGTTCGTGTAGTGATGGAAGTCGTAGGCTTTGGTCCCATCCGCCTTCCTGTTTTCAAAGAGCCCTGGGATATCGCTTGTCGCGATCGGGCCGTTCTCTGCGGGATCTCCCTTGACTGCCGGCATTGCCGCGCCGCCATGAACGAGTGCGGCAAGCGCACGCGCCTCCTCGCCGATCCGCGTCATCCGCGCGCCAAGACGCTCGACCGCGGACGTGTTGTCCTCCGATTTCTTCCAGCCGAACATCACCACCCTCCATTTGCCCGAGATACCCGGCAGATTGGAGAGGCAAATGGACAAGAATGTGGCGACGATGGAAGTTTCGTCAGATCCCGAAATGCGAAACGCCCGCACCTTCCGGTACGGGCGCATAGGCCGTCGGCTGTGCTCCGATCAGCGGCGCAGGCCGAGACGCTCGATCAGCGTCTGGTAGCGCGCCTGATCCTTGGACTTGACGTAGTCGAGAAGCTTGCGGCGGCGGGCGACGAGCTTCAGGAGGCCGCGCCGGGAGTGGTTGTCCTTGGCGTGGGTCTTGAAGTGTTCGGTCAGCGTCGCGATCCGCGACGACAGGATCGCCACCTGGACCTCGGGCGAACCGGTATCGCCTTCCTTCGCGCCGAAATCCTTGATGACGCGGGCCTTGTCTTCGACAGTGATCGACATCGGGGACTCCTGTGATTGAGGTGATGGCGCAAGCCGGGATGTCGTCCAGCAGGGCCCGTGGAGGCTCCGCCCGTCGGGCGGATGGGCGCGTATAGGGGAAGCAGGGCCAAAAGGGAAGCCCTCAATCCGTGGCGGGCCTGCCCGAGCCGGTCGTTCGGTCGGCCTGGATTTCCTCGGCGATCCGGGTGGCCCATTCACCGAGGATCGGAACGAAGTCGACCTGCGCAAGGATATATCCCAGGACCGAGACGAGGATCGTCGCCCCGATAACGGTTCCCAGCCCGAGGGCGAGGCCGCGAACGAACTGGAAGGCGACGAGGCGCGGGATCGAATTGTGAATCCGCACGAAGCGATGCCCGGTCAATACCCTGAGTTCGGCCTTGAGCGCCGCGATCTCGGAAGTCAGTTCGACAACGTCGGCGTGGCTGGCCGTGGAGGACGTGTGCGGTAAGGGCGACATGGGATCGGTCATCCCGCAAACCTAGGCCCGCCCCCGCAGCGGGGCAAGGCACAGCGGACTTACGGTCAGGCCGCGATCGGCTGCGTGAATATCTCGTCGGAGGTCAGGCCGGGTGCGTTGAGGACCACGGCAACTGGCGCACCGTTGAGGAGCACCACGCTGGCCCCGTCGACATCGGCCGAGGGAATGACCGAGATTTCCGGCTCTGCGATCGCAGACGGGTCGTAAGTCACGACGATCTGGTCCTCGGTCGGATCGTAGTCGGCAACGGTCGGGGCCGGGCCGCCCGAATCGGCCGCGATCTGGAACGTGTCCGCGCCTTCGCCGCCGGTGCCCCAGTCGTCCGAGGCGAGGACAAGCGTGTCGTTGCCTTCGCCGCCGTTCAGGTAGTCGCGCAGGAAGTCCTCCCAGGTGGCCCCGGTGAGCGTATCGTCGCCCGCGCCGCCCATGAGCGTGTCGACCCCTGCCCCGCCATCGAGGTGGTCGTCGCCCCAGCCGCCTTCGAGCGCATCGTCGCCGTCGCCGCCGTACAGGTCGTCATCGCCCTCTCCGCCGACGAGGCTATCGTTGCCTGCCCCACCGAGGAGCGTGTCGGCCCCGGGGCCGCCTAGGACCTCGTCGTCACCGTCTCCGCCATCGAGGAGGTCGTCGCCAGCATCGCCAAGCAGTTGATCGTCGCCCGCGCCGCCCGCCAGAGAGTCCGCGCCGTCGCCGCCAAAGAGCATGTCGCTCCCATCCTCGCCGTCGATCAGGTCATCGCCCGCATAGCCGGCCAACTGGTCGTCTCCGCCCAGTCCGGCCATGTTGTCGTCCTGATCCGCCCCGAACAGAACGTCGTTGTCCTCGGTGCCGACGATCGAGGCCGGCGCGGAGATCTGGTCGAGGAGATCGCCGGACGTGTCGCTTGTGGGCGGGGCCTCGGTCGTGTCGTCCTCTGACGCGTCGTCCGCGTTCTCCGACATGAAGTCGGAAATCAGATAGCCGCCGGCGACCGCGGCTGCAAAAAGCCCTGCGAGCATCATCAGCATGGCTCGTTTCCCTCTTGATCCACCTCGTACGCCGAGGCGGCACCACCCGACCACAGCCCCGCAACCGTCGCAGCAGGACGCCACCGAACCGTTAATTCCGGCAGGCGGCGGGCCTGAAACTGCAGCTCTGGTTAACGGCTTGCCGGTTCAGAGCCTGCCCGAGAAGAAGGGCAGGAACGTGGCGATCACCTCTTCGGGCGCCTCTTCCATCGCGAAGTGACCGCAGTTGCAGGAAGCATCGGTCACCTGCCCGGCCCAGCGTCGCCATGTCGCCGCCGGGTCGCCTGTCCGGGCAGGAAATCCACCCTCAGCCCAGAGGAAGTGCAACGGGGCGGCGATACGACATCCCGCTGACAGATCGCTCTCGTCGATCATGCGGTCGGTCGTCGCGCCAGCGCGGTAGTCGGCGCACATCGCGTGGAGGCGGGCCGGATCGCCGATCTGCGCGCGGTAGCTCCCGAGCGCCCCGTCGGGAAAGGCCTCGAGGGTTTTCGCGCCAGTCCATGAGGCAAGTGTCCGGTCGAGGTAGGCGACCGGGTCGGCCCCGATCAGCGTCTCGGGCAAAGGCGCGGGCTGGGCGAGGAAGGTCCAGTGGTAGGCCTTCATCGCGAGTTCGGCCCCCCATGCCCGCCACATCTCGGCGGTGGGCACGATCTCGATGATCCCCAGCCGCGAGACCCGAGACGGATGGTCGAGAGCGAGGCGGTAGGCCACGCGCGCTCCGCGGTCATGGCCGAGGATCATGGCGTCGCGCAGGTCCAGAGCATCCATCAGGTCGACGATGTCGGTGGCCATCCGGCGCTTGGAATAGTTGGTATGGTCTGGATCGTCGGGCGGAGCGTCGCTGTCGCCATAGCCGCGCAGGTCCGGCACGATCACTCGGAAGGCCCCCGCGAAAGCGGGGGCGACCTTGGTCCAGCACATCCCGTTCTGCGGATAGCCGTGCAGCAGGATCAGAGCGGGGCCGCTACCGGCCTCCTGCACCGAGAGCGCGACATCGGGAAGCGGAATGCGGCGACGGGTGAAACCGGGAATGACGGGCATGGGAAGGCCTCAGGTCCAGGGCACGGGTACCTGCCCGTAGCCGATGTAGAGTGGGTGTTTCGGGTGGCCGTCCTTCGTCAGCCCGAGATGGTGGAGCGGGCATCCGGTGGCGCGCAGTAGCCGCCCGACCGCACCGCCCCGGGCGAGATGGGCGCCGTGGGTCCCCCAGGCACAGACGATCAGGTCGGCCCAGGGAGCGCTTTCTGCGATGGCCGCGTCGTTGCCAGGGCCGACGGGGTCAGCCTCGGCGCGCATCACCGCAGGGTCGGTCGCGCGGAAGGCGAAGATGTTGCAGACCCGGAAGGCACCCATCCCGTAGGCCCGCGCGCGCCTCTCGCAGCGCTCGACGGTGGGGTCGTTCTGCACCTCGGTGGCGGTGGACGGGTTGAGCATGACGAAAAGCGCCCGCGGTCCTGGCGCCCAGGTGCGGGTCAGCAGGTAGCGGTAGCGTTCGCAGGGGGAGTAGACGGCGGTGCTCGCGGCATCGCCCTTCTGATGCGTCCGGGTGATCATCACCGGGTTATCGCGGCCCGACCGCAGCTCTTCAAGCCTGCGTTAACGCGGGATTAACCGCGATTGCGCAAGGCTTGCGCCATGTCCCGCCCCTCCGCCTTCGCCGAGTCCCCGCTGCCGCTGTTCTCCTCCGACGAGGCGCCGGCGCAGCCCATCGACGGCACGGTGCCGTCCTACATCCGTGATCATCGCTTCCGGCTTCGGCAACGGTTCCTCGACGGCGGGCCGGATGCCCTGCCGGACTACGAGATGCTCGAGATGATCCTGTTCCGCGCTCTGCCCCGGATCGACGTCAAGCCGCTCGCACGGAGGCTGATCGACACGTTCGGCGATTTCAGCGGGGTGCTGTCGGCGCCGGCAACACGGCTGGCCGAGATCGCGGGCGTGGGCGAAAGCGTGATCTGCGAGTTGAAGATCGTCGAGGCCGCGGCACACCGCCTGGCGCGGGCCAAGGTCTTGCGCAAGCAGGTGATTTCCAGCTGGGACGCGCTTCTGGACTATTGTCGCACCGCCATGGGCCACCGCGAGACCGAGCAGTTCCGCGTGCTCTATCTCGATCGAAAGAACGTCCTGATCGCCGACGAGGCGCAGGCCAAGGGCACTGTCGACCATGTGCCGGTCTATCCGCGCGAAGTGGTCAAGCGCGCGCTCGAACTCAACGCTTCGTCGATGATCCTCGTGCATAACCATCCTTCGGGCGACCCGACGCCTTCCGAAGCCGACATCACGATGACCTTCCAGATCCGCGATGCGGCGGAAGCGCTGGGGCTCACCCTGCACGACCACCTGATCGTCGGGCGGTCGCGGGAGCTGAGCTTCCGGTCAGCGGGGTATCTCTAGCCGAGGCGCAGTCCGGCCCCTGTCAGGACACCCCGGCAACCGGGCGCGCGCCGAGCATCGGCGCAAGGAACGCCTCCTCGGCGTTCGTTGCCGCTACCGGACGGTTTCCGTTGCCCAGGGGCGGGCCGAAACTCGCCTCGGGGTCGGCGGGAAAGGGCGGCATGTCGCGCTTGGCTGCGGGGACAATGGCCGAAGGCACTGACGCCTGCGGAAGAACCGAGGCGACGGTCGCAACGGCGGATCCGTTCACAGGACCGAAAAAGGAAACGCCATACTGCATGACGTGCCCGGTCCCCAGCGCAATGGCAAAGACAGCGACGGCCGTCCGCGTCCGCTCGTTCATCCGCATGGTTTCCGCTCCCGATTCCCTCACAGCCCGACAAGCATCGGACAGAACCGCGACAGGGTCGGGCCGCAAAGAAGGCCAAATCGTGGCAAGCGGGCAGAACCGAAGCGCCCCGCCGCTCGACCCTGTCTCGGAACGGCCTTCCGGTCGCGACGGTGACGATCAGAAACTGCCGTGGCAGTGCTTGAACTTCTTGCCCGAGCCGCAGGGGCAGAGTTCGTTCCGGCCCGGATTGCCCCAGGTCGAGGGGTCCGCTTCATCGAACTCCGGAAGGGCAGAGGCAAGTGCCGCTTCCGCGCCAGCCCCGACCGGGACGGCGGCCGCTGCCGCCGGGGCGGAAGCCGGGGCGGCAGCGCGCGCCTGGTCGAGGAACTGCCGCATCATCTCGTCCTGCTCTTCCTTCGAGATCGGCCGGACCCGGGACAGCTTCTGGGTCACGTCCGAGCGCAGGCCGTCGAGCATCGATTCGAAGAGCGCAAAGCTCTCGGTCTTGTACTCGTTCAGCGGGTCGCGCTGGGCGTAGCCGCGGAAGCCGATCACCGAGCGCAGGTGCTCAAGCGTCAGCAGATGCTCGCGCCACTTGCCGTCGATGGTCTGCAGGAGGACCTGCTTCTCGACCTGGCGCATGGTCTCGGGCCCGAAGGCCTCGAGCTTCTGGGCCATCGTCTCGTCTGTGGCCTTGGCCAGACGTTCGGCCAGTTCGGCCTGGTCGACGCCTTCTTCCTTCGCCCACTCGATCACCGGGGCCTCGACGCCCAGCTTCTCGATGGTGGCGGCATAAAGGCCTTCGGTGTCCCACTGGTCGGGGTAGGACTTCGGCGGCAGGTACTGGTCGATGAGGTCGTTCACCACCTGGTGGCGCATGTCGCCGACGATCTCGGAAAGGTCCTCGGCTTCCATGATATCGCGGCGCTGGGAGAAGATCACCTTCCGCTGCTCGTTCATCACGTCGTCGAACTTAAGCAGTTGCTTGCGGATGTCGAAGTTGCGGCCCTCGACCTTGGCCTGCGCCTTCTCGAGCGACTTGTTCACCCAGGGGTGGATGATCGCCTCGCCTTCCTTCATGCCGAGCGTGGCCAGCACCTTCTCCAGCCGGTCCGACCCGAAGATGCGCATCAGGTCGTCTTCCAGCGACAGGAAGAAGGCCGAACGCCCGGGGTCGCCCTGCCGGCCCGAGCGGCCGCGCAGTTGGTTGTCGATGCGGCGGCTTTCGTGCCGCTCGGTGCCCAGCACGAACAAACCGCCCGCGGCCTTCACCGCGGCTTCCTCGCCGGAGTGTTCGGCCTCGATCCGGGCGCGAACCTCGTCGGGGTGTGCGTCGGGATCGGCGGCCAAGGCTTCAAGCACTATCATCTCGAAGTTGCCGCCCAGCTTGATGTCGGTCCCACGGCCGGCCATGTTGGTCGCAATCGTCACGGCGCCAAGCTTGCCGGCATCGGCCACGATCTTGGCTTCCTGCTCGTGCTGGCGGGCGTTCAGGACGTTGTGCGGCAGGCCCGCTTCCTTGAGCAGGCCCGACAGCATCTCGGACTTCTCGATCGAGGTCGTGCCGACGAGGACGGGTTGCCCCTTGGCATGTGCCTCGCGGATCGTGTCGGTAATGGCGGCATATTTCTCGCGGGCAGTACGGTAGACGGCGTCGTGTTCGTCCTTTCGGGCAATCGGCTTGTTCGTTGGGATCTCGACAACCCCAAGTCCGTAGATCTGCTGGAATTCCTCGGCCTCGGTGGCGGCGGTGCCCGTCATGCCGGCGAGCTTGTCGTAGAGGCGGAAGTAGTTCTGGAACGTGACTGATGCGAGGGTGACGTTCTCGGGCTGGATCGCAACGCCCTCTTTCGCCTCGATGGCCTGATGCAGGCCGTCCGAAAGGCGCCGGCCCACCATCATCCGGCCGGTGAACTCGTCGATCAGCATCACGTCGCCGTTCCGGACGATGTACTCCTTGTCCTTCTGGAACAGCTTGTGCGCCTTGAGTGCCTGGGTGACGTGATGGACGATGGTTGTGGACTCGGGGTCATAAAGCGACTGGCCCTCGGGCAGCACGCCCATCTGGCCCAGCCGCTCCTCGATGAACTCGTTGCCTTCGTCGGTGTAGGTGACGTTGCGGGTCTTCTCGTCCAGCGCGTAGTGCTCGGGCGACAGGTGCGGGATCAGCGCATCGACGGTCTTGTAGAGCTCGGACCGGTCCTGGCTCGGACCCGAGATGATGAGCGGCGTCCGCGCCTCGTCCACGAGGATCGAGTCCACCTCGTCGACGATGGCGAAGAAGTGGTCGCGCTGCATCATCTCCTCGATCGACCCCTTCATGTTGTCGCGCAGGTAATCGAAGCCGAGCTCGTTGTTGGTGGCATAGGTCACGTCGGCCTGATAGGCCTCGCGCTTCTCCGCCTCGGGCATCTGCGGGACGACGACACCCGTGCGCATACCCAGCTGGGCGTAGACCTTGCCCATCCAGTCCGCGTCGCGGCGGGCGAGGTAGTCGTTCACGGTGACGATGTGCACGCCCTTGCCGGCCAACGCGTTCAGGTAGGCGGGAAAGGTCGCGACGAGGGTCTTGCCCTCGCCGGTCTTCATCTCGGCGATGTTGCCCTGATGCAGGAAGATGCCACCCATCAACTGCACGTCAAAGGCGCGCAGCCCCAGCGCCCGCTTCGCCGCCTCGCGGCAGTTGGCAAAGGCCTCGGGCAAGAGGTCGTCGAGGCTCTCGCCAGCCTGCGCCCGGGCCTTCAGCGCCTCGGTGCGGGCCACGATCTCGGCGTCGGTCAGTTTCTCGAACTCGGGCTCGAGGGCATTGATCCGGGCGACCATGGGCCGTGAGGCCTTGACCCTGCGGTCATTGGCGGTGCCGAACACCTTCCGTGCGAGCGTACCGAAGCCGAGCATGAATTCTAGGTCCTGTCTGATGTGCGAGACTTCGCCTTGCCGGCTTCCACGTGCAGCCCTAGAAGGGCCCGGTAAAGAAGGGCGGCCCGGCTCTCGCGGACCCGAGCGATGTAAGGGGACGCCCCCCAAGTGTCAACGTGGCAGGGCCAAGGGCCCCGAGGAGGACAACCCATGACCACCGCGAAACACCTGTTCGCCGGCGCGGCGATGCTGATTTCTGCTACGCTTCCAGCCATAGCGCAGGACAGTACGCCAGCTCCCGAGGTCAATGCGGGCACGGTGGTGGCCACTGTCGACGGCGTCGAGATCACGCTGGGCCACATGATCGTGATGCGCGCCCGCCTGCCCGCCGAATACCAGGCGGTGCCGCCCGAGCAGCTTTTTCCGGCGATCCTGGACCAGCTGATTCAGCAGACAGCGCTCTCCGAGCGGATGGAGGGCGACCTGTCGCGCGGGTCGCTGCTGGCTCTTGAGAACGAGCGGCGGGCCTACCGGGCGGGCGAAGCGGTCAACCTAGCGACCGAAAATGCCGTTTCGGATGAGACGATCGCAGCCTACTACGCCGAGAACTATACCGGAGCGGACCCCGAACAGGAATTCAATGCCGCCCATATCCTTGTGGCGACCGAGGATGAGGCGAAGGCGATCAAGGCCGAACTCGACGGCGGGGCCGACTTCGCGACACTGGCGCGCGAGAAGTCCACCGGGCCGTCGGGCCCTAACGCGGGCGACCTGGGCTGGTTCACCAAGGGCATGATGGTCGAACCCTTCGAGGCGGCCGTTCTGACGCTCGAGGCCGGCCAGATCTCCGAGCCGGTCCAGACCCAGTTCGGATGGCACGTCATCCAGCTCAAGGAAGTCCGCTTCAAGGAAGCACCGCCGCTCGATACCGTGCGCGGCGAGATCGTGCAGTCGCTCCAGCGCGCGGCGATCGAGAAGGCCATCGCCGATGCGACCGGCGCGGCCCAGATCGTGCGCTCGGCCGACGGGATCGACCCGGCGGTGATCGGCGACATGAGCATCGTGCTGCAGTAGGGTCGAAGCGATCCGAGGCGATGGGAAGACGAGGGGCAGAGATGGCGAAGAAAAAGGACAAGAACGTCAAGAAGGAGAAGAAGGACAAGAAGGCGAAGGTCAGTGCCAAGCTGGTCTCCCCGCTTGCTCCGGCGTCCTTCCCGGCGCTTCCGGTGATCGACGGCGCCGAGTTCGCGGCGGCAGCCGCCGGCGTGCGGTATCAGGGCCGCCTCGATGTCACCCTGATCCGTCTTTGCGCCGGTTCGGCAATCGCCGGGGCCTTTACCCGTTCGGCCACCCGCTCCGCTCCCGTCCGCGCCTGCGAGGCGCGGCTGGCGATGAAGCCCGACCCGAAGGCCGGGGCCGCGATCATCGTCAACTCCGGCAACTCCAATGCCTTTACCGGGGCCGCGGGCGAAGCCTCCGTCGCCGCAGTGAGTTCGGCCGTGGCGGATGTCCTCGGCATTCCCGCCGGGCGGGTCTTCCCCGCTTCGACCGGCGTCATCGGCGAGCCACTCCCGCATGAACGTATCGTTGCCGTCGTGGGCGAACTCGCCGCGGGGCTCGACCCCGCCGGAATGGAGGACGCTGCCCGCGCGATCATGACGACCGATACCTTCCCCAAGGCATCGGCGGCTGAAATCGTGATCGAAGGAGAAGTGGTGAAGATCGCCGGGATCGCCAAGGGTTCGGGCATGATCGCGCCTGACATGGCAACGATGCTGGTCTATATCTTCACCGACGCGCGGATCGGCCCGGTGCCGCTGCAACGGATGCTGTCGCGCGCCGTGGACGAGACCTTCAACTGCATCACCGTCGATGGCGACACCTCGACCTCCGACACACTGATCCTTGCGGCGACCGGTCGGTCGAAGGCGCCGGAGATCAAGGATGTGCGCACCAAGCAGGGCCGGGCGTTCTACGACGCGCTGACGGGCGTGATGCTCGACCTCGCCCACCAGGTGGTGAAGGACGGCGAAGGAGCGACGAAGTTCGTCGAAGTCGCGGTGACCGGGGCGGCGGACGACGGCGACGCGAAGCGCGTCGCCATGTCGATCGCGAACTCGCCTCTGGTCAAGACGGCCGTTGCCGGCGAGGACCCGAACTGGGGCCGGATCGTCATGGCCGTGGGCAAGTCGGGGGCGCGGGCCGACCGTGACCTGCTGGCGATCCGACTTGGCGAAGTTCTCGTGGCCGAGAACGGCAGGGTCGCCCCGGGCTATGCCGAGGCCGAAGGCGCAGAACACATGAAGGGCGAGAACATCCGCATCGGTGTCGACCTTGGCCTCGGCAGAGGCCGATTCACTGCCTGGACCTGCGACCTGACCAATCGCTACATCGAGATCAACGCCGACTACCGTTCGTGACCGCAGCTCAGACAAAGGTCGTCCTCGTCTCGGCCGTAGCGCTGATCGACATGGACGGGCGCGTGCTCCTGGCGCAGCGCCCCGAAGGCAAGAGCATGGCCGGGCTCTGGGAGTTTCCAGGGGGCAAGGTGGAACCGGGTGAGACGCCGGAGGCCGCGTTAATCCGCGAGCTGCACGAGGAGCTGGGGATCGAGACCTGGGCCTCGTGCCTCGCACCCATGACCTTCGCAAGCCACACCTACGAGACCTTCCACCTGCTGATGCCGCTCTTTGCCTGCCGCAAGTGGGGCGGCACTCCACATTCCCGCGAGGGACAGGCGCTGGCCTGGGTTCGGCCCGAGCGACTGCGGGACTACGCGATGCCGCCGGCCGACCTTCCGCTGATTCCGATCCTGCGTGACTGGCTATGACCCACGGTGTTCGCGTGTCCTCCGCGCGACATTGCCGGTGCGATGCTGGACACCGATGCCCTTCGCCTTGGCACCCGACCACCGAGGCCGTATCAAGGGGGAAACGGGGCAGTCGGGCAGAAATGGGCACGCGGGTTAGGAAAGCCGGAATACCGTCGGTTTGCGTGGTGGTGGTCGCCGCCCTCGCCTCCGCCTCTCCGGCGGTACCCGAGGGTTTGGCCGACGTCGGCACGCTCAACCTCTATGGCCTTCCCGGGCTTCTGGACTTGCCCACGGCTACCAGCCTGCCCGATGCCGAAATGGCCGTGACCTGGGCCGGGTTCAGCGGCACAAAACGCGGCACGCTGTCCTTCCAGGTGACGCCCCGGCTGACGGCTAGCTTCCGCTATTCGAAGATCGACGGCATCGCCACCGGCGGCACGGCACTGTTCGATCGCAGTTTCGACCTGCACTACCGGTTCCTCGACGAAACCGACTGGCGCCCGTCGTTCGCGGTCGGGTTGCGGGACATTGCCGGAACCGGGATCTATTCGGGCGAGTACATCGTCGCGACCAAGCACTTCGCGCAGACGTTCTCTGTCACGGGCGGGATCGGCTGGGGCCGGCTTGCCTCGCGCGGTGGCTTCGACAACCCGCTGTCCGCCTTCGGCGACCACTTCGACACGCGCCCACCCTATGACGTGAGCTCGACAGGTGGCCAGTTCAGCTTCGACCAGTGGTTCCGCGGCGAGGCGGCCTTCTTCGGCGGCGTCGCGTGGCGGCCGACCGACCGGCTGACGCTGATGGCCGAATACTCCTCTGACGCCTACATCGTGGAGAGCGCAGCCGGCGAGATCGACGCATCGTCCGCCTGGAACTTCGGCGCGCGCTACGAGGTCAGGCCCGGCGCGGCGGTTGGGCTGCACTACATGCAGGGCGACAGGATCGGGCTTTCGGGGAGCTTCACCCTCAACCCGCGGCGGTCGCCAGTGGGTGGCAGCCGGGCACCTGCACCGCTTCCGATCGTGCCGCGCGCAGGAAACGCGGGAGACTGGGGCCCGGACTGGGTGAACGCACCCGGCTCGCGCGCGCAGGTCGAGGCCGCTCTGTCCGCTGCTTTCAAGGCGGACGGAATCGACCTCGAACGCATGGAACTGACCGGCAGCAGCGTCCGTGTCGCGATCCGCAACAGCCGCTGGAGTACCATGCCCCAGGCGATCGGCCGGGCGGCACGGATCATGGCTGCCGTTCTGCCGCCCTCGGTAGAGACCTTCACCGTCGAGCCGCTTGCAGGCGGACAGGGCGCCGCTGCCGTGACGCTGCGACGGAGCGACCTGGAAAAGCTCGAGACAGCGCCCGACGGCGCCGCGCAGTTGCTTGCCCGCACACGTCTCGGCCCTGCGGGCGAAACGGGAGCTCCTCTCGTCGCGGATGCCTATCCGCGCCTGACCTGGGGCATCGGCCCCTATGTCGCGGCTTCATACTTCGACCCCGACAAGCCGATCCTGGGTGACCTGGGCCTGCAACTCACCGGCGGAGTGGACTTGGCGCCCGGGCTCTCGATTTCGGGGGCCGCGCGCCTGAAACTTGCCGGGAACCTCGACGAGTCCGACCGCATCTCGGACTCGGTCCTGCAGCATGTGCGTAGCGACGCGAACATCTACGCCCGCGAAGGGGCATCCGGCATCGACTACCTGACCATCGACTGGATCCACCGGCCATCGCGCGACGTCTACACGCGGCTGTCGTTCGGCTACCTCGAGTCGATGTTCGGCGGGATCTCGGGCGAGATCCTCTGGCGACCGGCGGACCGCCGCCTCGCGCTGGGCGCCGAGTTGAATTATGTCATGCAGCGCGACTTCGACCGCCTGTTCGGTTTTCAGGACTACGACGTCGTGACCGGCCACGTCTCGGCCTACTACGATCTTGGCAACGGCTTCACCACGCAACTCGACGTCGGCCAGTACCTCGCCGGCGACGTCGGCGCGACCATCTCGATCGACCGCACCTTCGCCAACGGCTGGAAGGTCGGCGCCTTCGCAACCAAGACCGACGTTTCGGCCGAGGACTTCGGCGAAGGCTCGTTCGACAAGGGGATCCGCCTCACCATCCCGCTTGCCTGGCTCACCGGGCAGGCAACCCGCGAGTCGACTGCGATCACGCTGCGCCCGGTCCAGCGCGACGGTGGGGCTCGGCTCGATGTCCGCAACCGGCTCTACCCGATGTTGCAGGACCATGACACCGACCTGATGGCAGATCAGTGGGGCACGTTCTGGCGATGACACGGAGCGCCCGCCCTGGCCTTGCCGTCCTGTCGCTGCTGGCGGCCTGCCTTTCGCTCGCAGCCTGCGGCAGTGCGGGCGACACGATGCTTGCCCGGACCGCCGGCGAGCTTGCCAAGGGTGCGACCGGTGGCAAGCAGGGTCGATCGACCGAGGTGCGGAGCCGCCTGACGCGATCGGTCCTGAACGAGTTCGGCAAGCCCCTGATCCTCTCCGACATCGAAAGCCGCCGGACCCAGGCGAACCTCCAGGTGCTGGCCCGGAACGGCGATGCAGTGACCTGGGTTTCGGGCGATGGCGTCACCGTGACCTTCCGCGGCGGACTTGTGGCCGCCACCCGGGGCCTCGGCGAAGACCTCATGTCGGCCGATTTCGCCGCCACCTCGGCCGCTATCGCGCGCGGCGGCGGGGCCGCCGCCCGGCGCACCTGGCGGCTCGACGGCGAATACCGCGAAGTTGTCCGCAGGTACGAGTGCGAGATCACACGCGACGGGGCCGAGACCATCGAGATCGTCGAGGATCGGCACGCCACTACCCGCTACACCGAGACCTGCAAGTCGCCGGTTGGCGGGTTCACCAACACCTTCTGGGTTGGCGGCGACGGGACGATGTGGAAGTCACGCCAATACATCACTCCGGGCGTGGGCTACATCCTGTTCGAGCGCCTGGTGAAATGACGAAGGGGCGCCGGAGCGCCCCTTGTTTCTAGTCCCGCTCGCCAGCCCGTCAGGCCAGCGTCCGCTCGACCGTCTCGCGCTCGAAGATCTCGATCACGTCATTCTGGCGGATGTCGTCGTAGTTCTCGAAGGCCATTCCGCACTCCTGGCCCGACTGGACCTCGGCGACCTCGTCCTTGAAGCGCTTGAGCGTCTTGAGCGTGCCTTCGTGGATCACGACGTTGTCGCGCAGCAGGCGCACACCGGCCGAGCGGCGCGCAACGCCTTCGGTGACGAGGCAACCGGCGACCTTGCCGATGCCCGAGACCTTGAACACCTCGAGAATCTTCGCATAGCCGATGAACTTCTCGCGCACTTCCGCCTTGAGAAGCCCCGAAGCGGCGGCCTTGATGTCGTCGACGAGGTCGTAGATCACCGAGTAGTAGCGGATCTCGACGCCCTTTTGCTGCGCCGACTGGCGGGCAGAGGCATTGGCACGGACGTTGAAGCCGATGATCGGGGCGCGTGACGCCTCGGCCAGTCCGACGTCCGAATCGGTGATCGCGCCGACCGCGGAATGCAGCACGCGAACGCGCACCTCATCGTTGCCGACCTTTTCGAGCGCCTGGACGATGGCTTCGGCCGAGCCCTGCACGTCGGACTTCACCAGCACCGGGAGTTCCGACACGCTCGCGTCAGCCTTGGCCTTCGCCATCAGCTGTTCGAGCGTGGTTGCCGCGCCGGCTGCCGCGCGCTTGTCCTTGGTGACCTGCTCGCGGTAGTCGGCGATCTCGCGGGCCTGGGCTTCGGTCTCGACGACGTTGAGCACGTCTCCCGCCTCCGGCGTTCCGTTGAGGCCGAGCACTTCGACCGGCGCCGAGGGGCCGGCTTCCGTGACGGTCTCGCCCTTGTCGTTGACGAGCGCACGGACCTTGCCCCACTTCTCGCCGACCACGAAGACGTCGCCCTTGCGGAGCGTCCCGTTCTGCACGAGTACGGTGGCCACCGGCCCGCGACCAACGTCGAGCTTGGCCTCGATGACCGCCCCGGAGGCCGACCGGTTGGGATTGGCCTGGAGTTCGAGGATCTCGGACTGAAGCGCGATGGCTTCCAGCAGGTTGTCGAGTCCCTTGCCTGTGATGGCCGAAACTTCGACGTCCTGCACCTCGCCCGACATGGCCTCGACGACCACTTCGTGCTGCAGCAGGTCGGTGCGCACCTTCTGCGGGTTCGCCGAAGGCTTGTCGCACTTGTTGATCGCGACGATCATCGGGACTTTCGCGGCCTTGGCGTGATTGATCGCCTCGACGGTCTGCGGCATCACACCGTCGTCGGC